>JAQCMZ010000088.1 GCA_028274825.1 Haloferacaceae archaeon | reverse complement strand
ATCGTCGCCCGAACGTCCGCTCCGAGATGGGGAAGTTCTCGACGGCCCGCTGTGTCTGAGCTCCCCAATACGCGATAGCTGGCACATCGATCTAGCCTAGACTGACTCGTTCCGTTCAGTAGTCCTGATAGTAAGTCATGTTCACTCTGTTTCGACCGAGTGCCAGAAAAGATAGCGAAGAGACGATTGGCCAGGGCAGCTAGTCAGGAACCCAGCCACACAAGATCACTCATCGTCTGCAGACGCTCAGAGCTCGCCTCTATTGTCAGGTGAAGATTCAGGTAGATGAGTGAATCTGTGAGACCGCGATTTACCGTTCTGTTGGATAGCGGTGTGGCAAAGTGATCGGCGGGTGGATCAGCTGGTAAGTGACTCGTCGCACCGCTCTCAAAATCGGTATTGTCTCGTTGTGGCCCACGAGCGGTTATTCACCACAGCGTGATTGACAGGATTGAGAGCGCCAGGGCAGACTCCACGGTGTGAGTAGAGAGCAGAGTGAGCGAGTCAGGCAGGATCGTTCACGTCCCGTGCTTGTCATACGCCTCCGGAGTGTACGTCTCAACTTCCATGGCATGAACATCCTGTGTCATGTGGTCGCCGAGCGCGTCAAATACCATTTCGTGCTGTTTGACCAGTGATTTTCCCTCGAAGGCAGGCGAGATCACGACAGCTGCAAAGTGTTGATCTTCATACTGGTGATCAGGAACCCGAGGCGTGGAGACGGTGGCCTCTGCGTTCTCGATTTCTGTTTCGATCAGGCGCTCGACATCCTCACTGTCCATACACCCTTCCAGTAGTTGTCGGATGAAAAGAGAGCCGGTTGCTAGTCTCCCCCCGGTACCCGACAGCGACTGGGTGACACGCACCTGACGTTGTGTCCACAGACGGTTCAACACGGCCGCCCCGCGGTGGGTCACGGGAAAATCTGACACCGACAGAATGGGGCGCGGGATCGTCAACACCGTTTATCCGTGCTACTGTCTGCTGGCGATGCGATTTGACTGGTCAGATCGGGACGCGTCACAAAATCGGTTCACACAGAATCACGGGCTTCAGGATGACTGATAACTCTGTGTTTCCAACGACCGTCATACATCACCGAACCTGCAACTGGCATTTCCAGTTCTGACCCAGTGAACAGTTACGAGAGCCACGTTGGACGGCCCGCCCCGAGTCTCGAGATCGACATCAGGAACTCTGAATCACCGGCTCGTTACCGGTAGTTGGTAGTTCGATCAACAGTGTTGAGCGAAACCGCACGGATTCCACTGGGAATGGCAGTGTTCACGCTCCAGCCGACGTATCGACAATCAAATTATCAACAGCTGTTAGACGGCTGGTTGAACGAATGTCGCTCAGCTATGTCCAGTCATCGAGACCGGTCTGAACCAGCGACGACTCAAGCCGATCGAACCCACGAGTGACTTCCGACGGGTCAACCTCCCATTCGTCGACGACGTATGACCGTGCAGAGTCGATATCTGGGTCGATATCCAGATCGAGATTGTACTCGGCGGTCACAGGCGGGTCAAAGTACAGCTCTCGGATCCGGTCGGCGTGTGAAATCGTCTCCCCACGTTCCTGAAGAACCCCCCACAGGTCACCGTGCTTTTGGACGCCTTGCAGGGCTGTTTTCGGTCCGACACCGTCCAAACCCTCGTTGAAGTCTGTCCCGCAGAGGATCCCGACATCGACCAGCTGTTCGAGCGTGAGTTCCAGTTCTTCGAGTGTGGCTTCGAGACTCATGAGCTCGGGGTCACCCTTACTCGTGAGTTGCCGGACGGTGCGCGGTGCCCCGAACAGAAGCGAGTCATAATCCTCACTGCCAACGAAGTCGACGGCACCTCTGCGAGCCATATACGCGCACTGAGCTTCCCCCTCTGCCGGAGCCTCCAGATACGGAATATCTAACCGATCGAACAGTCCTCGGCTCGTCTCGTGGATTGTCGTGGTCAGATGCTGAGTCTGTGCCTCTAGCCGCGATGCTTCGATACGATCACCTTCAGCTTGCGCCTCTGCGAGCTGTTGTTGTGCGTCTTCGCGTTTTTCGCGGCGACGTTGCACCTCGTCTTCTTTCAGTTCCGTCACACCGCCGTCAAAGACGAACACCGGCGTCAGATCGTGATCGAAAAACTTCGGCAGTCCCTGCACGATACCAATGAGATTTGCCACCTCCTGGTCGGACCCAGTGGTATAGGCTTCCTCAGTGGTCCACTTTACAGTCGTCGTGAGGTATTTGTACAGCCAATTGTGTGCGTCAATCGCGACAACGCTCCCCTCGAGAGCGGTGAACGAGACGTCGCGCAGTGACGCCAACTGCCGGAGATCCGCATTACCCATCGTACACCATCTATGAGTGGACACTCATTAACAGTTGTCGAAGACACAGAAAGTTCATTCGCTGTGAAGTCTGCGGTCATATTTAGCTGAATTGAGGGCGCTAAGCCCCCTTGCTCAGCGAGCGGCGAAGCCGTGAGTAGGGAGGGGATACAGCGCCCGCACGAGTTACTTGCACATTCTCCGCCACGCTTACTACCCCTACAGTCAAACAGAGTAGTACGATGCTCACCACAGTTTCGACGATGTTCAAGCGCGACAAGAAGCGCGCACCGTCGATTGTGGCTGAGTGTCCAACCGGGAGGAGTGGGACACTCCGAACCACCCGTGAAGGGAACTCGCCTGCGGAGTCTGGAACCCCTGTTTCTGTGTCGGGGATACATTCCGACACAGAACCAGGAAGCCCCATCACCAGAAGTCGCTGACTTCTGGTGAGCAGTCAGAACTCGGAGAGTTCTGACGACACCCTCAACAACCGAGGGGCGAGGAGCCCCGAGCGCGGGAGGGTGGGGTAATTCACAGCAGGCTGATTAGACGTTTCGAACTGAATGCAAAATCAGATTATAACAGCTTAATTGCACTTATGATTGTAACTCTCGTCGACAGGGGCAACTTCCGCCGGCGGGTGCGTCTTTTGACGCGATTCGAGAAATGTGGCTTCAGCTTCCGAGAGGTCGCGGGAACGGAACACGTCGAGGCCCTCCTGATAGCGACTCACAGGGTCAGGAGTCGACCGCTCCAACACGAGTTCGGCGAGCCCTGTCTCCCGACCGGTGTACCTAAATCCGGCTTTGTACAGCGCCTCGTAAGCGAATGAGTTGTTGACGGCAATCCGGATGGTTTCGTATCCGTGCTGTTCGATCGATCTGGCGGTGAAATCGGCGAGAGTTGCCCCGAGTCCCGACCCCCGTTTTTCGACGTGAACCGAGATATACCGGATCCAGGCGGTGTCACCGTCGGTTCGGTCCTCGTTGAACGCCGTCGCAGCGACAATATCGCGGGCAAATTCCCCCACATCGATAGATTCGGTGGCCGAATCGGCGTGGGTTGGCCGCACGGTGTCTCCATCTGGCGGCCGTTCGTCTGGTTCACTCGCACGGATCACGGCTTTTCCTGTGTTCGACATGACGAACTTGCCAGCGTAGGCGAATGTCCGAAAATCGAGACGGAGCGTCGGACCGTCCGGCGGCCAGCCCAGGACCGTATACTCCATATGATACACTCGTGAGGACGCCGCTTGAACGCTCGGGCACCCGATGCCACTCGATTGAATATCCGTCGGATCACACTGTCTGCGACTCAAACTGGCTGTGCGTCTCCATTGACCCGTCAGGCGCAGGCCAGCCCCTCTGACGCAGCAAGTCGGTGTCGCATCAGAACCGATTGACACATTCCTCTCTGGGCTTCATACTGTTGATATGTATGGCTCGGGTGATCGGGGATTTTTCGATCTCGTGGCGCCACTGTACGATTTAGCAATGCCCGGCGCCAGAGTTGAACCTCTCACGTCGGGGGTTGACCGGGCAACCCGTCCGATCGAGCGGATTATCGATCTCGGAGGAGGGACCGGCAGAGCGGCGGGAGCGATACGGACGGCCAACTCAGATCACGATCCTCTCGTGATAGACGCGACTTCTGAGATGCTCACTAAGGCTCGAGATCGCTCACTCGACGCCGTTGCCGGGGATGCCGGCCGATTACCGGTCGACTCGGGGGCTGTTGACGCGGCGATCATCGTGGACGCGTTTCACCATTTTCCGGAGCGTCTGCGAGCGCTCAAAGAGACAGCCCGAGTGCTTCGTCCAGGTGGGGTGCTCGTGATCCGGGAATTCGATCCCGGTCACCCACTCGGAAGTTTACTCGCGGTTGGCGAACGGGTGATCGGGATGAACTCGCTGCTGGTTCGTCCCGCCACGCTCACAGACGAGCTCGAACAGGCGGGATTCCAAGCAGAGATTCTCGACCGTGGGTTCGGATACACCGTCGCGGCGACGCTTCCCGAGATGTAGGAAATTCCCCGGTTGCGTGACCGCATTTCAGGCTTCAATGTACATTGGCCGTCGCGCTCGCCACCTCGGGTCAATGGAACATAATCTCAGCGGTGACCACTCAACGTCAGCTACCTACGGCTGAAGCCGTGGGCTTTCGCCTTGTTCTCCCGTGAGCCGTCTCGGGGGCAAGCCAGGAGACACTTCGCCCGGGATTGAGACGACTCATCGAGTCCGTTACGTAGAAGTCTCGTCACGAGAGGACAGGTCTCATCTCATCTCATCTCATCTCATCTCGTCTCGTCTCGAATCCATGCTACTCAATACAGGCGACAATAACGAGTGTATATGGATATCCGGCAGTTTTTCATCAATCGTCTCGACCGAGGGGCAATCCCGCTCCTCGTCGGGGATATCATCGTTATTCTGGGGTTACTGACAGCAGGCGCCTATCAACACACACCGACTCTGGTAGGCGACCCCGCGTTCATGAGTGGGCTGTTCGCACCGTTTTTGATCGGATGGGCGCTGGTCGCACCGGCAATCGGGGCGTATTCTCCCGGCGCGACTGAAACGTCAAAAGCGGCGGTCCCACTCGCACTTCGATCGTGGGTGCCGACAGCGGTGATCGCGCTTGCTCTCAGATACGTAGGCGTGTTTCGCGGTGGCGCTGCTCCCGCGTTTGTGGTCGTCATACTCGTGTTGGGGATAGTCGGGCTGGGCGTCTGGCGGGTGCTGTATTTCAAAATCAAGTGATACAGGCGGCTGAGTTTGCCACAAGTGATCAGTAGTGAAGTCCCTCGGGGACAAGCCCCGAGGCTTCCGTGTGTAGGGCCGCACTGCACCAGCAACGGACTGTAATTGCCCTCGACCGTGTCTGTGAGGAGTTGGCTGGAATTCACACCCGAACACACCGATGTGTCCGTGGAGGTCGCTCCACCACGACCCGACAACCCCCGTCGCACCGCCAGCGGCGGGTCTTGAGAGGAGCCACGTTTCCACACTGTCGAGCGACTGTTTCATACTGAGGTCTTCAAT
>JAQCMZ010000085.1 GCA_028274825.1 Haloferacaceae archaeon | reverse complement strand
TTACTTTCGTCTTGTATCCCGCTTCCTGTGACGGTCTCAGAGAAGTCATCATCATCATTATCATCACTGGAACTGGCACTAGTTAGCCCAGTCAACGAGGCCAGCCCAGTGAGAGCGAGACCACCCTGTTTGAGGATGTCCCGGCGGAGTTTGCGCGTCATGTGACCGAGAAGTTCATGATCTATAATGAGCGCATCGTCAGATGTCACGAACTGTAAACAGGCTTGGAACCGGGATAGAGGATTGAAATGATATGCGCTGGTGTCCCAGTCACCTACGCCTCGGACAGGACCTGACGGTCAGCGCCCTTAGTTCGAGAAGAACAATGCGCATTTAATCGAAGTATTGGGGTGTCACGGGGCCGTGACTGTGCTGGATATCGTCGCCAGCGGCGAACAGCCGAAGCGTCAGACACTCAAGAAGCTGGACACCACACGGCGAACTGTCTACCGGACTATTGATCAGCGGGCAGTTCGCTACAGACTCTGAGACGTCACGTCGGAACCGTCAGGTATGTTTCCACTTAGATCACAAATCGATCAGAAGATATGCAACCAGATTGGGTTGTGTGGATCGGTTCGAAGAGATGTGACGGCTCATTGTTTCGTCGGGGCCCCGATCAGTTACCGGCTGGCACACACTTCTGTCACAGGTGACCCCGATACGAGTATCTGGGAAGCTGAGATACTTCTATAATGCTGAACCTGCTATCAACGGATGAGCTTGCGGCTTGCAACCTAGACGCAACCCCCGGCAATCCGAATCGACTACAACCCGCATCATTGGCATCACCACCCCGGCCCACTCTTTTCATGAAGACACCATCGCGAGTCTCGTGAGCAATCGCACCTGTGGGTGAATTGCGCCGTCACGACTGAGCGACAAAAAAATGCGAGAACGGAAAGACAGAGGGACAGATCTCTACGGCAGCCGCATTCACTCTCCGAGTCGCTCCCACCGTGTCGCCGTGATTTTGCCCATCTTGACCCCTTGATTCACCCACGAAGAGAGTGGTTTCACCGTTGTCAGATTGTCGACTGCCCCCCGCGGGCGGACTCGTGGGCTTCCAATCAACCGCTGAGATTATCGCGTTCACAACGACCACCTCACGGAGACTATTATGCACCCAGACACGGAAAATATCACAGAGTGGCAAGACGGATGCCCGCCGCTCAGTCGTGGTAGGTGACACAACGCACGGGTTGGACTAGCCACTCGAGATTGGTCTATTCAGCAGATTCAACTGAAGCGGTAGCGCGGAGTCCCCTTGCTTAAGGAGCGACCGGAGGGAGCGAGTAGGGAGGGGAGGAGCGCGTTCATACAGGTCACAAATACCAACCGAGAAGTAGCCACCATTCCACATTGAAACTGTGGCAGACGACTCCGTGCGTCGGACGGCAATCACCCGCCTCTCGGTTGATGGCGAGCAACGCGAGTTGCTCGAGGAAACCATCTCCGAGTGGAAGCGTGGTTGTCAAATCGCCACGGACATAGCATGGGGCAAGTGCAACGCCAAGAGCGACGTACAGCCCCTCGCCTACGACACCGTACGCGATGAAACCGACCTCGGTAGTCAGCACGCGGTTCTCGCCACCCATCAAGCCGCACAGGCCATCACCGGCTGTCTCGAACGCCGCGCCAAAGCCAAGAAAGTCACCAAGCCCACCTTCACCGCACCCACGGTGAAGTACGACACTCGGACCATGACGCTGTTTGATGACGATACGGTGTCGCTCTCTACCACAGAGAGCCGTGTCCGGTGTGAACTTGCGCTCCCTGACGCCGACAATGGCTACCAGCGGCAGTATCTCGACTCTGACGAGTGGAGCGTCACAGAAAGCACGCTCACCGCCCGCGACGGCGACTACTTCTTGCATATCGGCTTCCGCCGACACAGGAACGATACCGAACGGAACACCGCCGAGGACGGAACGGTCCTCGGGGTTGACCTTGGTATCGAAAATCTCGCCGTCACAAGCACCGCCTTCTTTGTCAGCGGGCGGGAGTTGACCCACGACCTCCGCGAGTTTGAAAAGGTACGTGCCGGACTCCAACAGACCGGCACGCGAAGCGCCCACCAGACGCTCGAACAATCAAGTGGCTGTGAACTGCGCTACGTTCGTGACGTGCTACACCGGGCGTCGACCGAGATCAGAGACGAAGCACTTCGGTACGACTGCGACGTGATAGCCTTCGAGGACTTGACCCACATCCGCGACCGAACGGGGGCGTCGTGGGGGCACAAGTGGGCGTTCCGAACGGTGTACGAGCAAGTAGAGTACAAAGCCGAAGCGGAAGGTATCTCGGTGAAACAAGTCGGGTCGGCGTACACGTCGAAGCGGTGCGCCGAGTGCGGATTCACGGCTGCCGAGAATCGTCCAACCCGCACTGAGTTTTGCTGTCAGAAGTGTGAGTCAGAAGCGAACGCGGATTACAATGCGGCGAAGAATATTGGGATGCGGTATGTCCGTCGAGGCCAACAGTCGTCTCGGCGGACGGGCAACAGTCAACTCGCCATAAAGTCTAGGACAGTGACGCCAAGTGGCGGATTCACCGCCCACCCAGAAGGGTTCGAGGCCGAGGACACGGACAAGCTCCACCCTCAACGAGCGAAGTCGCCAGACTGAGCGAAGTAGGGTGGGGTAGTTGACATCCGATACCCCAAACGAGTGGATTACCGACGGGGGAGCCTGAAGATAGCCCCCGAGTCAGGAAAACAGCCAGGAAACGATATCCTGCAGACTGAACGAGGAGAACGGCTGTTGTGAGTTCTGGGCGCTCGTTTGTCGCGTCTCCGTTCCACCGAGTACTTCGAATATGGCAACTGTCCCGCTCACCTCGAATCCAACCATGAGCAAAGCAGTGTCTGTCGGACTGTCGCTCGGAGAGACGAATTCGACACCCTCGGGACCCCAGTCACCAGCTCTCCCCGGGCTGTCAGTCTCTGCATTCGCGTCTGCGTCGGCAGCCAGATCATCGAAGCTGACCGAGTAATCGCGATTCACAGCAGTGGAAATGTACGTTGGATTCGACGGGATAGTCACGTCGAACGTCATGACGCCACTGCCACGCTCCTGGCCGACGAACGCGTACGTTCGATCCCCGATTGACCCAATGGTGACGGCCTCTGTCTCTGGCCCACTTTCGGTCGTGTTCTGGAAACCGTCGGGATACTGTTCGGCTTGAATCTCCTCGAATAACGACCCGCTATCGTAAACGAGTTGTAAGCCGTCATTTTCGAGTCGCCAGATCGACATCGAGCGCCCACCGTACGCGTACAACTGTTCGTGCTGATCGTCGCCGTCGATATCGCCGAGTTCGCTCGTTACCTCGAGATTCCCGAGATGTTCTGGTTGTTGCAGTTCCTCCACAGTATCGACAGGGTAACTCGAGAGGTCGAAACTCGCCGGGTCAAGCGAGAGTTCACTGACGCTGGTCTCCTCGTAGTCTCGAGAGTCACCCTCGTTGGCCGTTGCGACGTAGGATTGCCCTCCGGCGGTGAATGCAGCAATCGAGTCGGGCTGATACATGCCGAAAATCGGCCAGTTATCGAAGTCGACGCCATCCACGTCGCTCGTGTCGACAATATTCTGGGGGAGTGAGAAATTCTTGAAGCCGAGTCCCGAGATATCGACGATTTCTGCTGCTGGAACGTTGACGGTCGCGATTGCGTTGTTCTCCTGCAGTGAGACAAACGCAGTTTGCCCGTCGTCGGTGAGACTCACGAACTCCGGCTCGAAGTCGGTGGATGGCTGTGGGTCCTCAACCTGAGCGGATGCTCCATAGATGCGCGCGCCCTCGGCCCGAAGTGACGCTACGTCGCCGTCATATGCCTCGAATCCGAGTGTCTCGACAGACGCATCATCGACACCGTCTGTGAGTGTAACGACAGAGATCGACCCAGACGGATCAGTCCGGCTTCCCGGCTCTTCGTCGTACGCCGGTTCACCTTCGTTCGCGGAAACCGCGAAATCACCGTCTGGACTGAGTGTCACTTTGTCTGGGAGTGCCCCGACTTCGACGTCCTCCTGCAGTTGGAGTGTTTCGGTGCTGTAAAACGCCAGTCTGCCGTTCGCTTGCGCGTTCGGCGGCTCAACTGCCACCCCGACTAAATCGCCACCGACATCGACGCTGTTGACCCCGTCGCCGTCCGGAACGTCTTCTGCGGCATTCAACGTCTCTTCGCGCTGCGGGGAGGTCGGGTCCGAGACATCTAATACCACCACCTCTCCAATCCCAGAATTCACAACGAACAACTGTTGAGTCTCAGGATGATACGCGACAATCTCGGCACCACCGTCGAATTCACCCGTCTGATATCGCCCGATTCTTCTGAGCCCGATTACCCCTGAGTCGCTCAGTTGCGCCGTCGCCGCCGCCGGAACGCCGGCTGCCAGTGCCACTCCGGCAGAGATTTTGAATACGGTTCGCCTCTTGAGTGAGTTGTGTGGATCCACGGTCAAGAGTCGCGAATTAATCTGTTAACTGTGTATATGAATTATATATATCGCTTAATTCGTGTACGTTCTGTTATATGTGGAAATTACCTGACCAGGAAGACGTGGAGGTGACCGTCGAGATAGCCCTTCATGAGTTTCTCAATACTCTCGGTGTATCAGCAACGCACCAGCGATTCCTCGAGGGCGACGAGACGTTACAGAACGACGCTGAAGCGATGGATTACTCTGAGCATTCCAGCAAAAATATCAACGGATGTAATCCGATGATTTCGACAATTCCGTCATAAATGAACTCAAACAGCTACAGACAGAAGTGCCGAACAACGAGACGATTTAACGCTGAGAGGCCGCACTGTTTGAGTTACTCGAACTGCTGCAGCAGGCGAACACTGTGGTCAGCGACACGATTGGCGGGGGATTCACGCGATTGACTGGAGGTGGGTGCTGTTGGGCAACGCTGACCGAGCCACTGGTGACTCTGGTGTTACCGACGGGGATGTCGTGGCTGCTGCCGAAACACTGGGTGAGAAACGTCCCGCCAGAAGAGAGTCGTCTTCAGAGTTACCCTTCACCGCCATGCCACAGCAGTGTAACGAGGCAATCAGCGATCAACCCGGTATCGAACACGACAGTGTGTGCGGCGATGATGTTTCCTATCTCGATGGCGATTACTAAGAATAGCCAGTGAACCCGCAGCCATGGTATATGCCCGGTATTTCACACTCACACCAGGGTCGTTGCGCGTTCCGGACTGAACTGAATTGACTTAGATTGAACACCGACATCGTGTTACCGACGACCGGCGAGTGGGGGTATGCGAATATCTGACAGGATCACAGCGGGAACGATGGAAGCCACGGCCTGAGCCGTGACAGTAGTGGGCAATATGACCAGCGGTGATAGACGAACCCGCACGAGCTGCGGGTAGAATACCAGGTTGCGCGTTCCAGCTAAGTAACGAAAATCAGACCGCTAACAGCTGCTAAGAGATCTGCGTCCAACGCCGTACTCCAGAAGTCCACCGCACTGTGTCCAGTCGGGCCACCTGTGACGGGCTATTGTGGCGACTGTCAGCCGTTTCCCGATGCGGGGGGTGACAGTCGGTCCAGTTCACTCCCACGGGACTGGTCGTCTGTCACGGCCACTCACACAATCACGTATTCACTCTGAGGAACTGATAGTGCATCATGGCTGTTCGGGAGACGACTCAAACGGTCTCGCGTGTAGCCGTGAGCGAGTCGAGTGGAGTGGCTCACTCCCGAAGATCCTGTGCCACGATATCGGCAAACTCCTCGAGACGGTCATCCTGCTGTTGGATCTTCTGTTTGCTCTCGATGACCGCAGTGATATCGCGAAGGACGACCAGCCGTTCGCTGTCAGTGCCTGCTGACGGTTGGACCCGTGTGTCTCTGATATCGAAATAGCGGTCGTCTGTGTCTCTCGAAACGAACGTTCCGGTGTCGGTAGCGTCTGTTTCGTCTGATTGCATGACCTGCTCGGCCAGCGATCCAAAAACCGTCTCGACGGCCACTTCTTGCTGGTCTGATTCGACATCGAACAGGGCACGCGCGGCCGAGTTGCTCCCGATGACCCAGTCGTCCTCGAGTAGTATGACCGGGTCGTCGGCAATCCCGGCGAGGCGCTGGCTCCCCATGGGGACGAGTCGGAACAGACGATATCGAAATACCGCCATCGCGAAGCTGACTGCGGTGACGACGAACGCGAGGTCTGTGGGATTCCACGCTGGCGAGACGATATCGCCGACAAGCAAGAAACTCGCGATGAGCGGAGCCCCGATACCGACCAGCACCGCGCCTACTTGGGCGGGAATGAAAATCCGTGGCGTCTGTCGAATATACTGGATGAGAATGACGCCACTCACTATCCCCACCAACTGCGCGTGCAACCAGACGAGCAAAAACGCTGGCTTGAGTGTCCGGTCGAGAGTGACGAAGGGTCCGAACGTGACTCCGGCGACAGTAAATGGTCCCTGCGTGATTACTCCCTGAGACTCGTACAGAAGTTCTGGTGCGAGAAAGACTGCGACGCTCGTCACGACTATTTGGACCGCACAAATGACGGCGACCCAGCCGACCCAGCGCTCGTTGTCGGTATACACAAGTGCAAACGAGAAAGTCCCGTAGACGAACAGTGGGGAAATCATGGAATTCACGATATTTTTGCCGAGCAGTTTCAACTGTTCGGCCCTCACGGCATCGACGAGGAAGTTGACCAGTTCCCAGGAACTGACCGCGGTCATCAGTACGATGAACGTGAGAATTATTGGCCGCTGATCGGCCTGTACGTACCGCACCACTGCATAAATACAGAGTGTGATTGCCAGTGAGAACACGGCCGCGAACAGGAGCATTGAGGGGGTTGATTGGTATCCGGGGACCACTCTAGCATATTATTACTGACACATAAGTTCTTTACGCGAAATTCAGCCTCTCTGAGAATTATGATGTATCATGGATAAAGTAAGTCAGTCACACGGCTGAAGCCGTGGGCATCCGTCTCATTACCACTGTGACGACCGAACGCGATGAACCGATCGAGAAATCAGGATAAAAATTATAAATGAATCAGCAGGAAACCTGTAGCGTCAGCCGTGGGTGGCTGAGCGAGATCGCACAGACTGGCCAAGCGCGGTCATCCGCGTTGAATCTTCATTGGAGATACGTGAGATCACCTCGGCTGGTAGCTCTCGGCCAGTGACCGACGAACTCCAGCAGACTCCCGTCCGTATTATTATCGCGAAGAGGAGCCTCATCCATTCACAGGGAGTGGAATTGTAGTCACGGGGATCATCTGGGGTTTCTCGACAACTCCCCTATCTCAACTGCCTGACTCCACCACGATGCGGTCGGAGACCCCCCGGTCGTGATCCATTTTGGTCATATGTTCACTGGATACCGGCCGTATCCCCGTTGGATACCAGTCATATCCGAAGCTACAATGGCCCCAATATAATATTGATGCCATATGATGATATACCGTGCACTGACAGCTTGGCCAGCAAGCATAGGTCAGCGCGATATGTGCACAGACCATCACAACCATGCGCGGTGCAGTGCGTGATCCGTTGTCACGCACACATCGTGAGGTTCCCCTTTCCCCACAGGGTCGCCGACGCCGGGTTTGTTCCCCCCTTCACGGCGTGAGCGACACTGGATCCCTCTAATATTTTATCCTATCACGAGAAGTTCTGACTAGCGGTGGGGAGGGGCTGCGCAGGTGATAGATCGCAAAGTTAAATCTCCCAACACAGTCTTGAACAGCCCTGAAAATGCGGCTGTGGAGGCAGGAAGCCACCCCCTTACAGGGAGGAGGAAGTCATCACCATACCATACCACACCACACCACACCACACCACACCACACCTCTGGGATACCACACGAGTTCCGCCGACTCCAAGTCAGCACCACTCCGAGAACACCCCCGTCTGAACGGCCGTAGCGTGGTGGCTGTTCACCGGCAGCGCGACACACGTCCTAGGTTTCCCAGTATGATTTGCTACTCCGGGCGTGATTTGCTCAGAGTACAGTGACGTTAGAGAGAGATGGTTATACTGACACAGCCTCGACAGCGGATATCACAGCGGGACCAGTACAGAAGCCGTTGGCTTTCGCCGTGGGAGGAAACGCCGAAGAGTTAGTTGACTTCGGTGTCTCCGATGACAGACGCGTCATAGGCTCAGAAGTGGTCGGTGAGACGGGCTGTCCGTCAGCCCAGAAGTCGGGAACACTCAGCGAGCCCCTCCGACTTTCGTGCCCGGAGCCACCTGAGAGAGCCATTTCTTCGAATGTAGATAGCGTAGGGTTTGCTGTGGGAACGCGGCACTCGGGAGTCCACCGACAAGCTCACAACTAAACTCGTGGGCACCTGACACAGACTGATATATAACTGAGTGACACCTGTTCAAAGTATGATCTGCGTTACCAAAGATAGACGAGAATACCTCGTCTTCAGGAAGCGAGCCACTGCTGTGGTGTGCGAGTAGGGTTTGGTAGTTCAAAGTTCGTGTTGGGTTTCTGGTGGCCGCTCGCCTTCTCCGATAGACATCTGTCGCTTGTGATAGCGGTGGGCAACCGCCGGGATGAATATTGAGACAGCGACGACCAACCCTAACGCCCCCGACCGGCACCATTCTTAACGACGGAGACGCGACGAGTACGGCGACCGATACCGCGAGGTAAAACGCCCCCAAGAGCAGGTGATAACGCGACCACGGAATATCCTGATCTGGGGCGATATCGAGTTGCAATCGTGTGCGTTTCGCCTCGGCGGTGAGTTCAATCCCGCCGTCTCGCTCAACGATGAAGTTGCATTCTGCAAGCCGCCGGATATGCGTCTGCGCGAGTGCGTTGTACATATTTTTCGCTCTGAAGAGGAGACAGTACTCGTCGGCTTTTCGAGTTCCCACGCAGCCAACTGTGTCGCCATCTCGCCTATCGTGACCGGTGAATCAGCCCGTTTCAGGCGGTGTATCACAAATCGCCGTCGTTTGTTAGAGATGGCCGTGAGTACGTCTGACATCTCAATAGCTGGGCTGTCTGTCGTGTCGCTGTCTGACTCAACCTCGTTTTCGAGTGGTGGGTTCGATACTGTCACTGTCTGTAGTGTCTCTTTGAGTACCAGGATCGCTGATCCGAATACACTAGTAGGTCAAATGTGTCTGTGAACTGGACCGGTTCATATCCGTCCGTTGCCTATCTGTATTCTGTTGTGACGGTCTGAATGAAAATATCGTAAGTTGATAAATCTTTGAGACAACTGTCAGATCTCAGTCGTCGAGACTACACGCCACATTGAAACGGATGAGCGGATGTATTTGTCGTGCTTGAGATCAAATCTGACACGTAGCGAACGGAAGATTAGCTGTTCACGGGTGGATGAACGACGGCATCATTCGACAGTCTCCCTTCGTTGACGAGGCGCAATCAGTATGATACCGTTAGAGAGATTACGTACGAAGACGCGCGAGTCGAGATTGACATTCTTCTCCGCGTGAACGCGGAGGAATCCCGAGGTTGGTGTGTTCTGCGTGGAGTCGTCAGCCTGAAGCGACGAAACAGTTCATCGTGGGCCAGGTCGGAATCCACGATACGGTCCTCTCCGTAACAAGGCGTGTGACTTCGGGGACGACAATCGAATACCCACCGCGAGAGTTATTCCCCCTGATCAAGAGGAGGCCACTTAGTCCTACGATGTCGAGGCAAGTGATGTGTTGGATACCCGGAAGACTGATATCGGAGGCTTTCCGCTCAAACGGCAGTATCACCAGAGGAGTTTGCTCTGAGGGTCTTTCACCGGTGAACAAAACCCGGCCCGATTGCGATGTAAGTGGTCGTACTCCTGTCTAATATCCATAATTGAGGGGATCGATGTTTGTGTCTTAATTCGTCTCGTCTGTGTATGAGTCATCGGTCGGATCTGTGGCTTGGTTTCTCAACCACATTCTCATCGTTTGTCTCGCGGAGTGTCCAACTCTCGACGAGAGTGTCTGTCTTGTCCTACAATAATGAGACGAGTGTTACTCTTCCGGCGACTCGATTGTGATCGTCTCATCGTATGCCGAGTGCACGTCTGCGATACCGTCCGTCGCGGTAAACGACCACTCACCAGCCGTTTTGAAGGTAAATGATCCGACGGTATATGCCTGGGCTGCACCTGACGGTAACGGCTCGGACGTGGGGACAGTGAGCGTCTCTGTCGTCACCTCACCGTCTGGTGACTCGAGAGCGAACGTCATTTCGCCGTCAACGTCGTCGCCGCCGGCGTTGCCGAGGACGACGATGATCTCTCCTTCGTCATCGGCCTGTTCTTCGGAGTTCTGCAGGTGGTGTCTGAGCAGGACGAATTCTCCGGGAGCGGTCTCGTCGACCTCAAAACTGGGGATGTCACTATCCTCGTCAGATGCGGAATCCTGGAAAATGTCCGACTTGGCGATACGTGCACGTAACCGAACAATCCCAAGATCGAGTTCAGGGACGACACTCGTGTTGATGCCACCTAGTACCATATTACCTGATTTCACCGACTGACTCTTAATGTTGAACACTGTTCCAAGAATCTGAGACTCCACGGTGATTTCCACTAGTTCACGTCGGTTTGTAGGAGGAGAGAGTCTCTGTGTGGCCCCGAGCAATGCCACCGTGAATTGTGTATCCCGCGTACATCTGCACCATCGTGACCAGAGACACTGACCTGTCCAGGTGGGTTCGAGAGACACACCGATTTCACGGGTTCGAAGACGATCTTGAGACGACAGAGATTATTCACCCAGGCCGACAGGGACCGTCAGACTCCGTTCTTGCGGCTTGTCGAGGCTCTCAAACAGCGGTCCGTGCGATTCGACCGAGACGAGCATGACTGATCAGAGACACTACAGTTTCTTGACGGCGTTTGGCAATTCGACTGTCGGTATTCGAGACAGAGCCCACGACTTGGCGCTCCGGAGAAAATTACTGTGAGTTTGCGCACACACTGGTCGCAGTCCCAACTACTGTTAGGGACAGTTTCAGACAACAGCATACGACCCGGGATACCGACGGCCAGAATCTTGCCTCTGTGGAGGCGGTAGAGTCACTCTCTCTGGCGAAATCCCGCGACACGGCTCGGTGAGAGGCTCTCAAAGACGGAGAATATCGCGAGCTTGCTCCGGCGTCGCGACAGGCCGGTCGAGAGTTTCCGCAACGTGGACAACGCGGTCGATGAGCTGCCGATTACTCGTCGCCGGTTCACCGTGGCGATAGTAGACGTTATCCTCCAGTCCAGCACGCACGTGTCCGCCGAAGAGAATACCCATCGTCGTGAACGGGAGCTGGTGTTGACCGAACCCGAGTGTGTTGAACAGCGCCCCCTCCGGGAGGTTCCGAATGGCGTTGATGAAGTTCGCGGGCGTTGGCGGCGTGAGTGTTCCCGGCCCGAAAATGAGCGTGGCGTAGGCCGGGTCGGCGATATCACGACGGTCGAGTAATCCGAGCACTTCGTTCAGGTGGCCGTCGTTGAACACTTCTAGTTCTGGCTTGATACCTCGGTCAGTCATCTCCTCGTGAAGAGTGTCGATTGTGTGACGCGTGTTCTCGCTGGTCAGCAGGTCGTATCGGTTCAGAGGCCCCATATCGAGACTGGCCATCTCCGGTGCCGGGTCGGTGCGCAGTGGTTGCGCGCGCTTGTCGACTGGGGCGCCAGTGCCACCGGTAGAATGCTGAATGATACTGTCGTCTGCGTGCCGACGGACGGCGTCGTCAATCTCTTGGAAGCGTTCGGTGCTGAACGATCGCTCCCCGTTCGCGTCTCGAGCGTGCAAGTGAACAATCGACGCACCGGCTTCCTCGACGGCCGCGGCTGCCCGCCCGATTTCCTCGGGTGTTTCCGGGATACTGTCGTTCGCCTCCTTTCCGTGAACGCCACCGGTGAGCGCTGCAGTGACGATCACCGGGTCACCGTCGAGATATGTCTGATACCGCATCGTCACTCGACGTGGTCCAGGTAAATCTCACAGTCCGTGTCGTGAGAGAGTCCGTAGCGGTCGTTGCAAATATCCGCTCGCATCGGCTGAACAAACTGATTGGCGACCGTGCAGTAGGCGCGTTCGGTTTCGAACTGTGTGTCGTCGGATTTGTCTCTGTACTCGAGGCACGGACAGGTGTCTGACATAATGTCGTCGCTGTCGGCGTAGGGAATAAACGTTGCGTCGGGAACGAACCAGGAATCGAGCGGCGAGGCAGTGAGCAATCTCGATGACGACCGATTCTACAGCGGTTCGAGGCGAGTG
>JAQCMZ010000072.1 GCA_028274825.1 Haloferacaceae archaeon | reverse complement strand
GGTGACTACCTCGGCTACTCACCGCCGCCACTTCTCGACCGGCTAATCGAAGACGCTCAGAAGATCCACAGGCACCGGCCGATCTTACAAGAGACACTCGCTACCGCTACGCAACCGAGGTGTGAGTCTTAACTGATGACGAATGGCGGACTGGTTTTGCTCCACACTGTCGTCTGTGTGAGTGTCGGCGCACTGGGGACGACCCCAGTGTAGCCGAGCGCCCAACAGCGGTTCGAGTGTCCGCCCACACTGGAAACAGGGCAGGGTGTGGCCCGATGTGGGACTCACACACCAAGCACTGGGCAAATACTCGCAGAGAAAGTCACTCCGAGTCTGTCGCAGTCTGCCGGACTCCCCGCGGCCAACACTGGGAATCCGAGTCCGACAGACGAGAGGAGTCCCGGGGTGGCCACTCCCAAGAGACTGCCCATCGATTGGTCACTCACCGATTCCAACGGTGTGCTGGCTTGGCAGTCTGGACACCTGACACTCCCAATTCAGCGGTGGCGTGGGATTCGGCCGCGGTCACGTGGAGGAGGACGTCAAACGTCCTACATGCGGTTCATGCACTAGCTCTCTTCAAGTCACCCCGTATTTACCGATGGCTGAGGACCCGCCTCAGTAAGCCAACTGTGAATGCGGTGCGTGTGGTAAGATTGTGCACTCGGATGGTGACTGACTCAACCCGGAGTCAATACACGTTTGATTTGCAACAGGTCGAAACGCATATGCCCTCTCCTAAGATACCGAAATCAAAGATGCTCAGCGATATTGATCCTGTCTTCGTTGGCTTGGTTGCTGTCTTGTTAGGATTCTTCTTTTTCGGCTATCTGCTCGTTCGGCGAACTCTCATTGGTCTCCGTGAGGGGTACGATGACGGCCGCAAATAGATGGTTGAATCACTCCTAACGTTCGCGACCGCCGGTGCTGCGAGTCTGTTCATGACGTGGGCGATTGGCGCTGGGTCTTCAGGGTCAACTCCGTTCGCTCCAGCCGTGGGTGCGAATGCAATCTCGGTGATGCGTGCTGGACTTATTGTCGGCATATTAGGCTTTCTCGGTGCTGTTCTCCAGGGCGCGAACGTTACCGAGGCAGTTGGAACACAACTCGTCGGCGGAGTGACGCTGTCCGCGACAGCAGCTATCATCGCTCTCGTAACCGCTGCAGCACTAGTGGCAGTCGGTGTCTTTGCCGGTTACCCGATTGCCACTGCGTTTACCGTGACTGGGGCGGTCGTGGGTGTCGGCCTGGCGATGGGTGGTGACCCTGCGTGGCAGAAATACACGGAAATTACGACACTGTGGATACTCACACCAATTGTCGGCGGCGGGATCGCGTTTGTCACTGCCGTCTCACTTCGGGGTAATCGGCTCCCAGAGCGGCCACTAACGGTGAGTCTGTGCGCGCTTGTCGGCGCACTGCTCGCGAATATCGAATTTGTCGTTCTCGGACCGCCAGGCCAGCAGGCGAGTTTCGCCCGGACGTACGGTCCGCTTTTCGAACTCCCGACTCCGCTGGGGATCCCTCTCGGCGCGATTGTGACGACGGTCGGCGCTGCCGTGCTCGCTGCAGTGCTGCTCGTGTGGGATTTTTCTCGAGGGGCTGATGCAGCACAGCGCCACTTCCTGATTGTGCTCGGGGGGCTCGTCGCCTTCTCGGCGGGCGGGAGTCAGGTCGGTCTCGCCATCGGGCCGTTAGTGCCTTTGCTCGGAAATAAAGGGGTGTCGGTAACCGCGTTACTCACTGGTGGCGGATTCGGACTTCTTCTGGGTTCCTGGACTGGCGCTCCACGGATGATCAAAGCGCTCGCACAAGACTACGCCTCGATGAGCCCACGTCGCTCGATTGCAGCACTTATTCCCTCGTTTGCAATCGCACAAACTGCTGTCGCATTCGGTATCCCCGTTTCGTTTAACGAGATCATCGTCTCGTCGATAATCGGATCCGGATATGCAGCCGGAAACGCTGGTGTCTCTCGGCGGAAAATGGGGTATACTGTTCTTGCGTGGGTCGCGTCCCTTCTGCTGGCGCTTGGACTCGGATTCGGGATCTACACGCTGGTAGCTCGCCTACTCCTGTGATAGACTCTGGAGAGTCTCAGAATAGTCAGTCGCTGACACAACCACCTAACTCCGGCTCAACTCCTGCCGTATCTGGCGTGGACCCCAGAGAAATACTGCCGGAACGACGTTGACGACTCCTCACAGCGAGAACAGCGCGGAAGCCCACCGGCCTTATCCGTGGGCGGCTGACCTCCAATCACGGTCAAACAGGACGTGTGTCTCGGGGTGAGAGGTGATTGTATACATATAGTGCAATCTAGGCGTATCTGTTCTGTCGTGTTCTGCTGGTGTTTCGCCGGACTCAATTCGTGAGGCGAACGCCCGATTGCTCGGGAGGTAGATGACTCCACCCCCGGAACACCTGCCGATAATACAGGCTTTGCAGGCTACTTTGAGCCGACGATTCTTAGCTAGTTGGGAGAGACGATCGAACATGGTAATCCGGTTACTCAGTGGCTTGACCCTCTCGAATCCGCCGGAGAGGGTGACTAGTCTTCGACTTCAGCTTCGTGTGTAGCTCTCGGTGCTTCCTGGCGGTAATCGTCGCTGATCTGGAGTCGCGCCTTCATAATCCGGGTATTGTCGACCTGTTCGATCCGGATTTGAATCCCATTGTATTCAATTATCTCTTGTTCTTGGACCAGCCTACCGGCTCGGTTGAACACGAACCCTGCGAGCGTTTCGAATTCTTCTCCTTCGGGGAGGTCAATATTCAGCACCTCGTTCACCTCGTCTATGTTGACATCACCCCGCACGATTGCTTCAGTCGGCTCTCCCTCGCCATCATCGACACGCTCAACGGGCTGTTCTTCGTCACCATCGAGAATCTCCCCGACGATCTCTTCAACCATGTCTTCGAGAGTGATTATCCCCTCTGTGGTTCCGAACTCGTCTACGACAACCACCATCTGAATCCGTGAATCTTGCATTTCTTCGAGCAGTTCGTCGACGTTTTTCGACTCGGGGACGTGCAGCGTCGGCTTGATCACCCGCCCCAGATCGGGCTGTCCCTCAGAGTAGTGCTGCTCTCGGACCAGATCCCGTACGGTCACCACTCCGACGATGTTGTCAAGCGTCCCCTCGTAGATCGGCACCCGCTCGTGGTCCGACTGAACACACGTTTCGACGGCCTCCTGCACACCCGCCTGGTTTGGGACCGCAGTCACGTCGAGTCGCGGCGTCATTACCTCCTTGGCAATGGTGTTATTAAATCGGAAGATCCGCTCAAGCATCTCTCGTTCTTCTTCGTCGATAACACCCTCACGTTCGCCGGTCTCGATGATGTCCTGAATCTCCTCGCGAGTCACGTATGTCGATTCGATTGAGGCCCGGCCGCCAGTGATCCGATTCACCGCTCGCGTGAGATAGTCGAACAGAATCACCAGCGGATACAGCGCCAGCTCAGCGTATTTCAGCGGTCTGGCGATTGTCTGTGCCCACGGCTCCGTGTTCTCGACGGCATACGACTTGGGCGCACTCTCCGCAAACAACAGTACCAGCGCAGTGATCCCGAACGTGGTCGTCAATACCGCCTGCCCGTTCGTTAGATAAAAGCCGAATATCGTCGTGGCGATTGCCGACATCGCGATGTTGACGATATTGTTACCGACGAGGATCGTCACCAACAGCCGATGCGGGTTCTGTTTAAGAGTCTTGATTGTGTCGGCCCCCGGGGCCCCTTCGTTGACCATACTCTCAATGCGGTGAGCCGGCAGAGAGAACATTGCAATCTCTGAAGATGAAAAAAATGCCGATAACACTAATAGTCCCACTATTGTGACGGCCCCGAGGAAAGTCAACAGCGGGACTTGGTCACTCGATTGTAGCGGGATGATTGCCCAGTATTGACCCGCGAGCCCTGCTTCCGACATCGTCTGCCCTGCTGACTGGAGGCCACCAATCGGGAGCGTGGCCGAAGCTAGCACGTCTCCAGAGGCTGTCGCAGCAAGCAACGGGCCCATGTACGAGCTAGAAATATACTCGCCTGGGATTAATACTTGCCGGTCAGACACCCCTCAAAGCGGTGTCCCTATGCCACCACGGTGCCGCTGTGGTCTGTGATTCCGGCGCCGGTGTCCGGAGATATTCCGTGGTTGGGGCCGCGAGTTCTCGCCTCTAGCTGCGGTGTCTGATTGCTGTCGCACGAGATTCCCATCTGGCTCCTGCTGCGATAGTCGCTTCACTTCATTGCACTACACTCCGCTCTGAAAGGTAGTCAGAGATTGGAGAGTATTAATCTGAACAGCACGACGAGAAATCTCAGTGTCTGAGCTTTCGCCTTGGCTCAGTAGCTAAGAGACGCTCTGGAGAGAGGACTCCCGAGTCGGCTGTTGGCGTCCGTGAGGAGTCGGCCTAGGCTATCTCTATCTTCAGAACTCACCCGACGGACTATCCCCTGGCGAGTTTTCGCTCGTCACGGCGGTGCACGGCGACGACCGGCTTCAGTCGGCGGCAGCTGACGTGTCAACAGCCCTCTCGTCTCCTCCCGTATTCTCCTGGCCCGCGTGGCGGCGGTGGAAAGGCATTAATTCTGGCGCGCTCACGAACACATATGAGTGCTGACTCAGAAATCACACTGTATCGGCTTCAAGGATGTCCGTTTTGCGAGCGAGTCGTGCGCAAGCTCGACGAGTACGGTCTCGATTACACGTCTCGATTTGTCGAGCCGATGCACTCGGCGCGAAACGTCGTCAGACGAGTGTCTGGGAGCCGGACCGTCCCTGCAATCGTTGACGAGCAGACCGGTGTGACCATGTCTGAAAGCGCGAATATCGTCGAATATCTGGATTACACGTACGGCGAGACGGCCGACACCCAGCCGCTGGCTGGCGCCTCTGGAGATGACGACTGATGGTGGAGTTTGAGGTCGTGCCCCTTCCCGAGACAGAGTCTGTCTCTGAGGGAGATACGGCGCCGAAGTTCACTCGACCGCTAGTCGACGAGGAATTCTGGCAGAATCGATCGCTATCGGAGTTGACAGACAACGGGCCTGTACTGTTGTTGTTCCACCCGATGGACGGCACCTTCCAGACGACGTATCTGTGGAACAATGTTGTAGATCACGGCTGGGACACTCGCGACGGACTCCAGGTTATCGGCCTTTCGACATCTTCTCCGTACGAACACAAAACACTCCTTGCAGAGCGTGGTGTCGACGCGCAGGTCTTCTCAGATCCCAACAACGATGTCGCCGCCGAGTACGGACTCATCAACGATCTCGACGGGATGGAAGGGATTAGCGAGCCCCGAACAGCGGCGTATCTGCTTGATGAAGATCGGACGGTCGAATTTGTGTGGGTCGCACAAGAGCATCCGGACTTTCCACCGTATGATGAACTCCAAGACGCAATCGACCGGCTACTCTCGTAATTGTCTCGAGTCCTCGTTCGTGAGCGTGCATATTCGTGGGCTAAACACAACAGCAAGAGTTCAACGGGTCGCCTGACGCGTACCATATGATAACGCGTTGTACGGCCAATTTTTCCAGCGGCTGGATCTCACGGCATTCCCCTCCTGGAGGAGATGATCGAGTGAGACTTTATTCTCTGCCGAGTCCAAAGTCTGATTGACTTCCTCCTCCGGCTGAAGCCGGAGGAATCCCGAGCGGTGGGATATGAGGGTTTCGCGCCACTCGTACGGGCGTCTCGCGGTTGGAATCCGTGAGTCCGGTCGAAGTGAATGACGCGTGGCTGAGCCACGCAGCCGTTACCGCTATCCCCCGAACCGAGTGGAGGAGTCACGGGTAGCGTTTGTTGTCTGATGTTATCCGTACCGTTCACGTCACCGTGAACGACCACTCCACACCGCCCGCACTTCCACAACCCGCGTTCGACACGACTCTCGCCATCCTCGTGTCCACAGACACTACACGACGACGAAGTCCCCCGCTCGTCGGGCATTTCTACTTTGATGCCACGCTCACGAGCTTTGTAGTCGAGGAGATTCATCAACCGCTTGGACGCCCAATTATCCAAGCGTTTGTTCCCGTGGCGACCCCAATCCGACTCGTCCACACCGCTCGGGTCACCCACCACAAGTGTGCCAACGTCGTGTTCGACACACCGTTGTACGATGTCTTTCGACAACGCGTGTCTGAAGTGGTCTTTGCGGCGTGAAAGCTTCTCTCGCGCCCACTGTGTCTTGTTCGATGGCCCATGATTGCCCTCGGTCTGGGACTGTTTGCGTTGGAAGTAGTGCTTGTCCTCACGCAGTGTGTCGTCCGGATACAGGAGAGCATCATCAGGGAACGCGACGACGGCAGGGTTGCAGATGCCGAGGTCAACACCAGCCACGTTCTCACCGGGTGGGTCAGTGTTGATGTCGTGCTTGCAGACCACGTGCAGTTCCCACCGTTGCTTGTCCGAGTTCCAGACGGCTCGGACTTGCTGGATGGTTTCCAACTCAACCTCGGGAGGTGCTTCGTACTCGCAAAGGATGAAGTCGAGTCCATCTTTGTGATTGGCTCCTTTACTGAGTCGGAGTTGTTCGTGCTTGTCGTCGTGGCGAATGCCGTGTGATTTTCACGTGATGGTTGAACGCGGGTGTTCTTCGTGGACTCTGTTACCGTCGCTATCGTAGTAGTTGGTTTTGCGGTAGCCCGGTGGGTTGTCTCGCCCGTCGTCGGAGCCGTCCCACGAACTGAAGGCTTCAGAAAGCTCTTCGAGACCGTTCTGACTGGACTGACTGTGCAGTCCGTTGTATGTGGAGTGGGTTTTCAGTTCGCGTTTCAGTTCGTCTTCATCGGGGATTTCACCGGGTTCGTCCCACTGGTTGCGGGCGTAGTAGTTGGCGACGTCGTGAGACTATGTCTCACGGGCTCTCAGACGCTGTCTGAGAACGTTCCACAGTGTGGATGCCGACCACCCGTGCCGGTCTAGCGCATCCACCACTTGCGAGTGGTTCTGGATGCGGCAGACGTGTGTACGCCGAGTGGTCGCCATCTTCCGTACTGTTATGAAACTGCCCTAGTTCCATTCTTGGAATATCCAGTAGTGCTATCGACGGTGGATTGTGAAATGAATTGTCGGATTCATCCCGCGCCTCAAGGCGCGGGTATTCTCCTCGCTCTCTATAATGGGTCTGTGTGTGCCGCTATTCTTTTTCGAGTATGTACGTATCTGTACATATGGACACGCTTGAGCCCGCACTCGCCGAGCAGGTAATCGAGGCATCCGAGGCCGTCGCTGACGGTCACGCGGTAGTGTACCCAACAGAGACGGTGTATGGTCTCGGCGCTCACGCGCTGACCCCCGAAACGGTCTCGCACGTGTTCGAGATCAAAACCCGCGACCGGTCGAACCCGCTCTCGATGGGAGTCGACAGTGTTGACGCCGCGTTCGAGCACACCACTCCCAGTCCTCGCGAGAAACGATTCATGCGCGAGTTTCTGCCCGGGCCAGTCACAGTCGTCACACAGCGTGCAGAGTCCGTCCCAGATATCCTGACCGCAGGAAGTGAGCGTGTTGGGATTCGAGTGCCCGACCACCCCGTCGCGACTGCTCTGCTCGCTCGGACCGGCCCGCTCACAGCCACCAGTGCGAACAAGAGCGGATCTGGAAGTGTCTGTCGTCTGGAACACCTCGACGAGGCGGTTCGAGATGCGGTCGGGGATGTTATCGACACCGGCGAGGCACCCGGCACTGAGAGTACAGTGGTCGATCCCGGCCGAGAAGTCATCCACCGACGGGGGGTAGGTGCTGATGCAATCGAGTCGTGGCTCGACAATCACGAGGCTGACAGCGGCTAACTGATTCTACAGGCTGAGTAGGGCGAGTGTGAGGGGTCGGACGGAAATCAGTGATTTCCGTGATGACGAGAATCGTCGATTCTCGACGGATGACCTGTCCCCGAGGGTGAAGCCCGTCAAAATATGTAATCTATCACGACCCGTATAGGGATTTAATGACTGTGACGGGCATTTAGAAATCTTACTGTGACGCGGTCGTTTGACGGGTTGGAAATGCGACTCCTCTCAAACCCGTCCACTGGGCGTGAGACGGGAGTTGTCGGGTCGTGGTGGAGCGACCTCCACGGACACAGCGAGTGTTGGGGTGTGAATTCCAGCCGACCGCAAACGCGGGAGCTCGAGGGGACTGACAGTCGCCTGCGTCCGTCCGTTTCTGGACGGCACGGAC
>JAQCMZ010000188.1 GCA_028274825.1 Haloferacaceae archaeon | reverse complement strand
GCGCCAGACCCCTGGAAATCTGACCCGTACACGTTGGGTTTCACCCACCGGTACTCGATTTCATCGAGGATATCAAGGACGATCGCATATTTTTCGGCGTCGCTGACGACCTCGAAATCCGGGTCGATCCCGGCTTCGTAGGCGTAGTCAGTCAAAATTTCGTTACAGATCGAGTGGTAGGTGTACGCGTCGATATCGTAGCCTGCCGTTCCGAGTTTCGCATTGAGTTTCTCCCGCATCGATCCGGCAGCGTTGTTCGTGAAGGTGAGTGCGAGAATTCGGTCCGGTGAGACTCCTTTCTCATCGATCAAGTGCTCGATCTTTCGGACCGTCGTGAACGTCTTCCCGGTCCCGGCCCCTGCGAGGACGCGCATTGGGTACGCGTCGGAGTCGATGATCGCCTCTTGTTGGTCCTCTGGATCGACATCGTCCTCAACGGTCGGAAGCCAGTCGGGCGTGTCGCCAGTCATTGCTTCACCTCCTCAGCAAGATATTCGGGACACATCTCCCGGTAATCACAGTCCGAACACGCTTCTTCGTTGATCAACTCGAACGGTTCCGGTTCGTATTCTTCGTTTGTGATTCCTTCGTGGGCCATCTCAATGAGGTCCCAAATCGTGTCGTAATACTCATCGTACACTTCAGTTGTTTCTCGGGGCCGGCCCCGAACCGAGATCTCGAATCCGTCTGGCGTACTTTCGACGGTTGTCTCGTAGAACAGGGCATAGAAGCTGAAGCGCACATCCATCCCTTCCTCGTACAGGTCGGATTGCTTGACCCCCTCAATATAGCTGGCAGTCTGGAAGGCGTTCTTGACCCGCCCTGGTTCGTGGGTTTCTCCTTCTAAGTGTTCTTCGAGGTATTTAGCCGTGTAGGACGTGATGATTCCCTTAAGTCGGCGTTTGTAATCGATTATGTGGAGGCCATCATCGGTCCGAAGGATATTGTCCGCGTACCCGTGTAGCCCAAGGCCGTCGTGGACGGATTCAAGCCATTTCTCGGTCGCAACAGACTGCCGGGCGTGTCGAATCCCATCGCCACCATCGGGATCGAAAAACGCGTTGATCGCCGCGTGATTCTCCGCGCGCTGGTAGTCCTGGTGGGCGCGTGATTCATATTCGTCTGGATCCAGGTGTTCGTTCCACTTCTCGTCAAAAGCGTTCATGGCGCGGTGATGAATTACGTCGGCGTCGTCATCCGGATCGGTCGCCTCGCAGACCGCTTCGATCGTCTCGTGATACGCCAGTCCCTGGTTGAGATAGAGGCGGTTCTGATCCGGTGTCGAGACGTTTGTCACGTAGTCATGGTCGAACTTTCGGTTACAATCGGCGTACGTCGCCAACCGTGAGGGTGACAGGTAGACGATGTCGTCGTCGGTGTTACTCACGGCGAACCCCCCCGGCAGCGAAATCAAGCCGCGCATGGAGTGCCTCCCGGAGTTGTTCACCGCGCTCGCCACTGTCGTCGAGCAACGCCTGGATTTCTGCAAAATCCGTTTCGATGTCATCAAGCGAGATAGTCACGTCTTGGCTGTTCGCGCGACGCACATCTGCGAGAGCCTTGTCAACCCGCGAGAGAAGGAACTCCTCGGCTGCGAGTTCCGTGTTGATCGGTGACTCGCCTGCGTCCGTCAGCCATGGGCACTCTCGGTATGCATCTGCGAGGAACCGTGACGGCTGGACCCGTTCGTCAAGCGCCGTGTTCTCGTGTGTGTGCAAGCTTAGATAGAGGCGATCCATCGCGGTCGCGGCCCCGACCGCGAGCAACCGGCGTGCATGCTCGGCATGATACTGGCGCACCGGCCGGCTCGATGCTGTCGAATCCGTTGCGAACGTGGCTGTGACAGCATCAGCGTCTACCTGCGAGACGCCGGGGTAATCCGGCATGCGCGTGACCCGTTCCTGTGGGAACAAACTGCTGAGTCGTGGCTGTCCAGGATACCGCTCATCAGTCATCTTTGGAATGAACACGACACTGAATGCTCCGTTCTTGATCGCTCGGACGTGGTCCACGCGGACGCCCCCGTCGCGCTCGATCGCGCTGGTCTGATTCTGTTGAGGGGCATACTCGTGTGCTCGTGTCAGCATCTCCGCGAGTGAGGTCCACGTCGCGTCTATGAACTCTGTGTCTTCGAGAAAATCCGCCATATTGAACGCACGGCGGACGTTCCCGAACCGGGTACGGGCGGTGAGCGGTGCCGTGTGAGCCGCAATCCGCTCTTTCAGTCCCGATTCAGTTGCCCACGTGCGAACCGCCTCACCAAGGTGGTTCATCTCAGCAAGTGTTGTCCGGAGATCGTCCGTGAGATCAGAGTCCTCGACAGCGATTGCATCTTCAGCGTCCAACTCACTCTCACTTGCAAGCGTGTAGACGACCTGGAGGAGTTCACGGATCGCTGGATCGTCACCGAAACCGAGAACAGTCGCCGATTCAGTCGGGATGCCAGCCTGTTCAAGTGCCTGCATCGCCTCGATCACAGCCTCGCCACCGTCTTTCAGCGCGACCGCCATGTCCGCGTATGCAATATCGTGCTGGTCGCGGACTTGCTCAATCTCATCAGCGATACGCTCCAGTTCGTCGTCGGCTGTCTCCGCAACGAGGACCTGCACGTCTCCAGTTTCGGGGTCGGTGCCAGCAGCACCCCGGGCGAAATAGGCGGCCGTGGCTGCCGGGCGCGTCTCCGGAAGTGTTGCGTCAACCGTCTGGTGGTCAGTAAACGAGACATGGTCCGTTATCGGGCCTGTCTCAGTCCAGGTCCGCCTGATGCTGGCGTCGGTCTCCGCAATGCAGACGAGGTCACGGCCGTCGGCTAGATTCTGTAGATAGCGACGGTCGGACTCGACAAATTCCTCGAATTCGGGGGCAAGCACCGCATCGATATCGACCACGTCTTCTTCTTCCAGGTCTGCGAGAATGTCAGTCGCCTCAGCGATCATCTGGCCGCGCTCTAAATGATCGTGGGCATTCAGCCACGCGTGAAACTCGTCACGCACTGTGGCGATCTCTTGGAGTTCCGGAGTTGCGTCAAACGTGAGGTTCTGCCAGGTCGCTGTCTCCAGCAGGTCGGCAATATCACTGTTGAAGGACTCTTGCTCCGATGCCCGCTGGAAGTACTCGTGGTCCCACTCCCGGTCCGCGAGGAACCGGTGGATGAGTTCACGCCGCATCGCGTCCGAGAGGATCGCCCGGTCGTCTGTTCGATTGATGACGTCCGTCGCATGGACGATCGTGGAGGTTACATACGGGACTGCGGCACCCGGACACTCGTCGTCGAGTACCTCTCTGAACGTCGTCATACTTGTCGGCGAGCCTGCGAGGACGAGGATATCCTCGGGGTCGTGATCTGCGAGGAGGTTACGGTACTGCTCGCTTGCAACCGACTGGACGGTTTCGGATCCGAACGGAACCTCGAATAGTGTGCCGTTGAACGGACGCTGCTCAGTCATCCTGTCTATCCTCCGTGATCCTCGCTAATAGGTCATCAGCTCGTTCGACAGCGTTCTCACGAGGGACCTCATGGGTCACTAGTTGTTCGATCATGCGAATTCGAATCTCGTCGTCAGCTAACGATTTTCGTGTGACAATATATCCGTTCTCTCGGAGATACGTCTCTAGTTTCTCCGCTTTGTTCTCACGGAACCGATTGACTTTTTTCGCATACAGGGCTTTGACGAGTTGTTCGCCATCGCCGCCAAGTTCTTCAGCTAAGTCCGCAACTCGGTCGATGAACGTGTCAGTGACTGCATCCGAAGATTCCAGCACGGACCGGTCAACCGGATTACCTCGGCCGATTTGCCATGCCTGAACGAATGCCTCAAGCGCTGCCCCATTCTGTTGCATCTTCGTGAGTGTCTCAGAGTCGGCAGGGATGAAGTCGTCTCGACCTCGTTCAAGCAGATTTTCTAGCTGTCCCCACCGCTCAATTCCGAGACTCAAGAGGTTATGAAGCACTTCGACATCTGCGACAAGATACCACAGATGGGCTGTACCAGCTCCCTCGTACGGATTAAATGCTCGCATATCGAGCGCCTCACCGTACGATTGGTGATCATGTTCCGCCGGTTCGGGTGGATTCGGTGTGAAACTCTTGATGCTGTCGAGTTCCGGCGTATGAACTGCGCTCTCCAAATCTCGCACCTCCGATAAATCAATTGTTGACCACTCCACATCTGCCGTATCTTCAAATGCTGAGCGCCATTTGGCTACCTCATCACCCTGTGCGGTGAAGTAGAAGATTTGCCGACCATCCCTGGCTAGTTCAATCAACGAGTCAATAATTATATCGGCGCGTAGATCGTCCGTATTTGCCAGTGTCTCATCGAGAATGAGTGGCAATTGAGCCTGCTGTTCTTGCTGTTCGACAAACGCCAGTCTGACAGCCAGTAACACCTGGATACGAGTCCCACTCGATAATTCGTCGAGAGCAAACCCTTTCTGCTTCGTTGTATCGTACGCTCTGAACGTGTGCTCTCCCTCAGCAAGGAGTAACTCGTATCGACCGTGTGTAATCGTGGCCAGCAACTCATTCGCGCGTTGGAACACTGCCGGGCGACTCGCCTCAATCGTTACTTCTTGAACGTGATTTACCAGAACATCGCCGACCATCGCGGTGCAATCATCAGTAAGCTGTTCTTCAAGCGCACCTAAGGCCGCCTCCTTCTCTGCAATCGCATCTTCGACTGCCGTATCTGACTTTGCCTCTTTGATTTTCGCTTCGATATCCGCAATATCGGTCTGTATCTCATCGTGGCGGGCTGCAGTCTCTTTTATACCGCGTAATTCTTGTTTCAGATCCACACGCTCTCGGTGCTTGAGGTCCGGATCGTACTCCGGCAGTGACTCAAGCCGCTCCCGTTCTTGACTAAGAACTGCCTGTTTCTGTTCAACCGCTCTTTTTGTGTCTTCATAGTCGTCCACTTGCTCACAGAGCGCTTGCAACCCGTCACGATCGCCCGGTTCCAAATCGAACGTCGTGAACAGGCTCTCTCGCTGTTCCTCCAGATCAGCTATGTTTTCCCTTGCGTTCTCGATGGTGGCTTCTGCATCAGCCAAGTCATCGGTAGCAGTCCGGTGCGTGGTTTGTCGCTGTTCTAATTCCCGGATGCTCTCAGTTGCTATCGCCGAGTCTTCCATATCATCGTATCCGTATTCCTCCAGTTCCTCTTGAAGCTCGTTACGAGCCGTTTCCAACGTCTCTGTAGCTTGATTGAGTGCTTCCTGTAGACTGGTGACTTCGTTGTGTGCTTCCTGCCAGTCAAGCACTCGCCGTACGAGAACTGCCAGCTCAATATCCGTCGTCTCGGGTGCAGCTCCGATCTCGTCACGGAGCTGTTCTCGCTTGTCAGCAAGTGCCTGCTGCTTGCTGTCGAGATCTTGTTCTGCAAGCATTGTGTCTCGCTGCTGCCGTCGCTGGTTAACCACTTTGGCCTCGGCTATCTTGTCGTAAATCCCGATCAGTCGCTCTCGCACTCCATCCTCAGTCCACGACGCAGGCGGCTCTAGTCCGATTTGTTCGAACGAATCTCGCTGTGTCGCCCGTTCGGTATCAGTGTGCTCTGTCTCCTGTCGCTGTTGGTATCCATACCCAAAGAGGGCAATCCCAACGAGAATGACGGCATACAATAGTGGGTTGACGAGTGTACCGAGTGTAACACCAGCTAACGAAACAATGACGGCTGACACAGTCCCGACACGGAACGCAGCCTCACCACTACTGGCCAGTTCACTGTCTGGTCCCGCGATCAACCAGTCCTCTAAGGATTTGCTCCCACGCTCTAATGTTCGAAGATCGACTTCTGTTGCAGCTTCGTCATCTGCCCACTGAGTGATTGCCTCCCGCCGTTGTTGTGCTGCATGCACTTTTTCGGCCTGTCGAGCGAATTCGGACACGTCTGCCCACGATCCTGGATCAAGAGCAACCAGATCCTCGTGCTCTATCTCAAGTGGAATATCTTCACGTGCGTCTTGTCGCGCCGCTTTTGCCGCCTGCAAGTCTTCTTTGAGTTCACTTTTACGGGATTCGTGGTCCTCTAATTTGTCGCGTCGTTTCTTCAACCGTGCTATCGTTCCATCCGAGACGCCGTCATCAGGAAGTGCTGCCTCAGCAAGCGCTTCTTCTGCTTCCTGTCTCTCGTCTTCAGCAGCTTCTTGTCGGTTTTCCCACTCAGTAATGTCCTCATCTAGTTCCTGGACTTGCTGGAACTCGTCACCATCAACCCGCTCCAACACCGCCGGGAAATCATCGAGCATCGCCCGCGCGTCCTCGAACTCTGATTTCGCTTCGCGGAAAGTGATCGCCTGCTCCACCACTTCCTTTTTGGCTCGTGCTTGCTTCGCCTCTTCCAACTCGTTTTGAAGCTTCGTAAGCCGACTCCGTTCTTCTTCCAACCCCCTCGCATCGTCTCGCTCGTCTCGCCACGTCTCAACGGCCTCCTCCGCATCCTGGTAAACACCCTTCCGGCGTGTGATCGGTGTGTCTTTGTACCCTAACTGATCATGTGCTGCAGACAGGTCGTATCCGCCAGCCGATTCCCGTTCGATGGTTTCAGCAAAATCCTCGTTCCGCGTCTCTTGTTGTAGCAGGTCATGGAGCGCGAGACGATATCGGTCTCGCTGTTCGGCCGAAGGCAGAGACGGGGCTGTTGCTTCCTGTCCGTCTCGTTGATACTCTCCATGACCGTTGACGACATTGACACGCCATCGCTCCTCATTCATCATCAGCTGTCCAACAAGCTGTTCACCGTTATCGGCCGCATCCGGCCACAGGATCCGTTCGATCGAGTTGGCTGTCGTCGTTTTCCCTGCCGCGTTTGGCCCGTGAATCAGATTGATGCCAGGCGAGAGGTCATCCAGTGCGAACCCATCGGTCTCGAATCCTGGTGCGCGGACGATATCTAGTTCTTCGAT
>JAQCMZ010000068.1 GCA_028274825.1 Haloferacaceae archaeon | reverse complement strand
GGAGTTGTCGGGCGGAGTGGAGCCGCCGACCCTCACGGACGCACCGAGCGTTCGGGTGTCAATTCCAGCCGACCCATCTTGGGAAGCTCGAGGGGAATGACAGTCGCCTCAGATGGCACGCCCCGTTTTGGGACGTGCGGTCAAAACGGTGAAGTCTTGAGGCTTGTCCCCGAGGGACTTCAGGTTTTGTCGCGGGGAGACGAACTCTTTCGAAGGCCGATTCAAGCCCACTCCCACGAGTAAAATATTATTTTGCATCCAATATGAGCGCAAGACTACACAGAGAGCCACTCAGCAACGTTCTCGTCGGGACACCCGCGTCAGTCGCGGACTACTCGCCCGGAGTCACCGACGCGGGATATTACCCCGCCCTCAGATTCAGACTCGTATCGCCGATTTCACAACATTCATAATTAATCAGTGGAATCACATTGATATGTCACAGCAGCGAAACGCGAATCGAATACGGTCGCTCGACAAGGTCGAGACCGTGGTTGACGCCGATGCGCACGTCACTGAGAGCGTCGACGACCTTCTCGATTACATGGGCGACGAACACGAAGGAATCAAGCGGATTATACAAGATGCCGCTCATCCATCTCACGACATTTACTCGGTGGCGCATCCGACCCCGCCGTTCATTCATACGGAGGCATTTGGAGATGTCTACGGTGACAACCCGACGGGGACAGTCGAGGCGAAGAAGTCTGAGATGGAGGAGTTCGATCTTGATTACTCGATCCTGAGCCCGACGCTGAACCTCGCGCTGACAACCGTCAATAACGATCACGCGGCGCTGGCGCTAGCTAACGCGTACAACTCGTGGGTACTAGATCAGTTCGTTGACGCCGAAGAACACATCTGCACGCCGGTCGTTGCAGCGCCGCAGGTGCCAGAGCGATCAGCCGAGGAGATTGACGATCGCGCCGACGAGGACGGCGTGGTTGGCGTCTCAATACCAGCGACAGGGCTAGTCCCGCCGGCGGGCCATCGGATGTACGATCCGATATACGAAGCAGCGGAAGATAATGACCTGCCCGTCATGTTCCACAGCGGCAGTGGGGCGACGGCCGATATCTTCCCGGTGGTTCGGAAGTGGGCGGAGACGTACGCGGAAGATCACGCAGTAGTCCACCCGTTCACGGCGATGTACAATCTCTCGACGATGCTGTTCCGGGGGGTTCCCGAACGGTTCCCAGACTTGGACATCGTGTTCCAGGAGGCGGGCGTCGGCTGGATCCCGTATATGCTGTGGCGGCTGGACGACCACTACCTGGAGTTGTCTGACGAGATTCCGATGTTGAATAAACTCCCCAGCGAGTACGTCCACGACCAGTACTACTTCACGAGTCAGCCCCTCGGTCATACTGCCCAGAACCCAAAGCACCTCGCAATGGCGATTGAGATGGCTGGGCCGGAGAATCTCATGTACTCGTCTGATCTTCCCCACCCGGACTTTGACCCGCCGGAAGAACTGTTCGACCGGATCAACGGCCAGTTTGACGAGGATACAGTTGCGGGCATAATGGGTGAAACCGCTCGTGACGTGTTCGACCTGGGATGAACCGATACCCTGTCGCTGACGCGACTGATCTGGCTGAAGATGGCGACAGTCTGATCGCCGAGATTGAAGGCCAAGAGATCGGTGTATACCGCATCGACGGGGAAACGCACGCTATCGCGAATTTTTGTCCACATCAGGCTGGCCCGCTGTGTGGCGGCCCCGTCACGGGCCGGATGGTCGTCGGCGAAGACGGCTGGTCGTGGCGGTACGATCAAGAAGGCGAAATCGTCACCTGCCCCTGGCATGGCTGGAAGTTCGAAATCCCCTCAGGACTGAATATCAAAAACGAGAAGTATGCTGTTCCGACGTACGAAGTGACGGTTGAGGACGGAACAGTCTACGTCGAACGCTGACGGGATCTCCCAGTACCGTGTCATAGTGCTGAACTTATCGATAATCCTAGAGGTGGCACAGTCACAACTCCCACAACGCCCATGAACGAGGAGACACTTAGAACCCGTCTGGACAAATGTGGTCAAGATCGGGACGGCTCTCCCGCCGGACGAAAGTACAACGGTTCTGATATCGATATCTACAGATAAGCAAGGCGAGTGCCTCGGGGCTTGACCCCGAGGGTGAAGCCGACCACTACTTTTAGGAAACGGCGCTTCCAGTTCAACGCCACAGTCAGACAAACTCCACAGACAGAGTACAGATCTTCATCCAATGCTGACTGAGAACTCTAATAGAACTGTGGTGTCTCTCAAAACCCGCATCTTCGACGTGGTGAGACGGACACTATCGGGTCGTGGTGGAGCGATCTCCACGGACACACGCGGTGTGTTCGGGTGTTCAGTCAAACCGACC
>JAQCMZ010000063.1 GCA_028274825.1 Haloferacaceae archaeon | reverse complement strand
TTCCGTGGGTTGTACGGAGCGATTGGCACGACCCCTGCGGCCAGCAGGTGGTCGTGCCAATCGAGGACATCGTAGGCGCTGTCGCCAAGCATCCATATCGGTGTATCGACGGCGAGCGCGTCACGTGTGACGCGCATCGCCGTCTCTTGGTCTGTTTGCTTGGCCTGTGTGAATTCTGCTGCTATCGGGATCTTCGGACCCGTTGAAACGAGCGTACAGCCAAAGCCGTAGTAGTATTCTTCGGCTGTTGGATCGTAGTTCCACGAGGCGTCGTCGTTGTGCTGGATCGCTTCAATGTGGGTCGAATCGATGGAGTACGTGGAGTTGAGCAGGCCGCGGACGGCGGCCTGCTTGACGAGTCTATCAAAGACATCGTCAACGACGTGTTCGAGATCAGTGAGAACCCGGTCAATAGTGTCTCTGGATGGCGGTTTATCGAGTCCGCAGTAGTACCAGACAAGGCTGTGTTGGAGTTCTCGTGTGACTGAACGAGTGCCGTAAACGTTCTTGTAGTAGCAGTGCAGAAAGCCGCAAAAGAGGTCTGGTGGTTTGTGGACTCGCGTTCGCCCCCGGCGAGTGGGGGCGAACACGTCGTACTCCAGCAGAAACTCAAAATCAAGATGCTCAAACAGCGGAACTGTCTCGGTAGCCGCTGCATTCAAGAACTCGTTGACCGAATCTACATTCTACAGGGATTTGGAGCTGGTGGACACAGTCTCCAAACCCTGCTGCTTCGCACGTGACGCTTTCTATGACAGGCTCTAGTATCGTACAAGCAGATTTCGGGTTCTGAGTATTTCTGAAAGCACCCGAATGATACTACATACGACGAAATCTCCTAACAGTTCCGCGACCCTCACCAGTCTCGTTCGACTGGGGTCTTACTTGCGTCAACCTGTCCGAGTAGCCATGTTGTTGCCTCTGCGAGGGTCGTCTCGTCGTGAGCGGAGAGTTTGAGCCGATTGTGGCCTGCGTCCCTGTCGGGGTAACACCCGACCGAAACGTCTAGCTGTTGTTCGATCTCACCAAGTGCTGGAATGAGATTTGCCTCCGGTTCGGTCGTGTACAGGAATCTCGACCGAACATCACCGGAAAACTCCGTCGCAACGTTTTCGAACATCCCGTGCAGTTCCTTTGGGATTCCCGGTAGCACGTACACAGATTCGAGTACACACCCTGGCGCCAACCCAACGTCGTTGAGCAACGGGCGTGCTCCCTCAGGAATTGACGCTTCCGTCTTCACGTCGAGATCAATTTCCGGGAGTCGGTCTTCAATCTCTCGCAGCGTCTCTTTGACGTGGTCCAGCGCGCGGTCGTCGACCTGCATAGAGCGGCCGAACGCGTCGGCAACTGCCTCGAGTGTCACATCGTCAGGAGTCCCACCAATCCCACCGGTGACTATGACGGCGTCGTACGTGTCGGCGTATTCAGACACCCGATTCGCAATCGTCTCTCTGTCGTCCGGAATCACGAGGATTCGCTCGACAGACACTCCACGGTCTGTGAGACGGTCGGCCAACCATGTCGCGTTCGTGTTCTGTGTGTCTCCGGCCAACAACTCATCACCGACGGTGAGGAGAGTGACGTCCATACCAGACGGGAACTCTGCAGGTGAATATTGCTTTCGCGTTACTCTCTATAACCTGAACCGGAGTCGGAGCCGGGGCCATGGCCGGGTCTCTGTGGGGCTCCCTGTGAACCGCCCGGGCATTCAGTTCGGGTGGCTAGACCAGATGGCGCCACGAAACAATCCACTGGCTATCACCCGGAGATATCGAAGATAATGACGATTCTGCCAGTCATCACCCAGCCGACGAACGTTGCCTGACATCCACGCCTCACGGGCTTGCTCGCAGACCACATGATTGAGGCTCTTTGGACACCTCACCGCTTTTGCAATCTCCCACTGTATCGGCGAGTGTGCCGAACATCAGCGAGACTTACATCGAGAACCGTGAACGGGTCCAGCCCGACGACACGAACAATTACGCCTCGGCTCACGGGGGTAAAGTCGTCAAATGGATGGACGAGACCGGGGCTATGTCGGCTATGCGACACGCAGGCGAAACTTGTGTCACGGCACAAATCCGCCAACTCGACTTTGAGAAACCTATCCCCCAGGGGGATACCTGTGTCGTCGAGTCGTATGCGTTTGCTGTCGGACAAACGAGCGTCCGTGTCAGGCTTCGAGCCTTTCGTGAACAGCCCCGAACGGGTGAGCGCGAGCAGACAACTGATTCGATATTTGTGTTCGTTGCCGTCGATGAGAATATGCGACCCACCGAAGTCCCAGAACTGACAGCAGAGTCGGACCGCTGCCAGAGACTCCGCCAATCTGCTCTTGAACGTGAGGCTGACTAATTAGCAGTGTACAGACGCTAACCTCCATCCTCAAGGAGCCTACGCCAGCAGGCGAGTGGGGCGGGGTAGTTCACGTGGTAACGTCTGGAGTTTGCTCGTGAGATGCATCGCACCCTCAATCTCCAGGTGTTGGTGCCGGACGTCTCAACTGTATCGTTTCATGATCCCCGGCGAATATCTCCTTGATTTTCTGTAACGACACCCATTTGCGCCGGGGCCATCTAGTAAAGTTAGATGAACGCGGATCGCGATATTATCGCGGCTATCCGGAATACAGAGAGCCTCGCTGATCTTCAAAACCTGCTTGAAACCTCCTCAGAACACGACGCATACCTCCGTGCAAAAAAGATCTGGACTGCTGCACGACGCACTCGACAGCTGAATAAAGCGCAGTCGTCTGGACTACCCGGCGACCGAGTGCAGATCAACGATCAGAACTTCTACATTCACGGTGTCACACACACGGGGACAGACGAAGAGCGAACGTTCTTTCGCGAGCACACGTCACGGATACTTGAGGGAGACGCTACGGTATATTGCGAACAGGGGATCCGACCACTGTATTTTAACAACTTCCCACAAGTCACTGAGATGGACGATTATCGGTGGGCGACAGCCGATCGCTCGATGGCAGTCAACTACTCACCAAGTGCGCCGGATTTCAACGGGATCCGCGAGGATCTCGGCTCGTTGACCGGTCGGCTTCGCGATACTGTCTTCGAGTGGGTCGTCTCCGGAGAGCGTGTGTACGGTAATCGGATTACCCGAGGGCTCGGGAGCGCTCTCTCGGCGGTTTTCGGAAGCCACGAACAACTCGCGACGGGGGATGACTTCGAATCGTTCCGATTACGCCGCTGTGCTGTCGAGAATCCGCAGCGACTGATCGAACTCCAGCGGTACTACGACCGCGCGTTCCTCCCGCAGCCGTTAGAACGGGAGTGGCTCCGCCGGCATAATCCCCGACTCGAGAAAGTCTCGCACGCCCGCAACGAGCGCATGGCCGATTATGCGATTCACCACAACGACACGGACGAAGACGTTCACCTGGTTGTGGGCGCCGCACACGGCCCTGGGATTCGATATTATCTGGAAGCGTACCGTGACAACCGCCGCACACTGCCCACTGACTTTCGGTTCTACTGAACGGAACAGAACATGATGGCTCAGTTGCTATCGTGTGTGGAATCCCCGAACTGTGGGATAGATCATTTACCGAACGCTCCTCTGTCTCTCTGGACCGATTACTCACTTCGCTCATCCTGACAGCTACGACTGTCCATGAGGTGATTTGTGTTTGAACCACTCCCACGGAGCCGTGTCGTGGGATCCGCCCGTCAGTGGTACCGGTCGAGTACAGCTGTAACCGACGGGCTCATTAATACAGCGTCGGTCCGCCGCTGGGTGCAGCGTGAGTGGATATCTGCCTATCGGTGCCCGCTCTGGTGAGTGCGTGCCACTCACAATCGTCCGGCCACGTAGACAGTGGGCTGGGCCAGCAGCTCTCTCCGACTCTCGACTGCAGTCACCGACGGAGAGTCACGGAGGACGACATGTTGAGCCACCTGCTGCTGGGTGGACTGGGGTAGTATGTGCGCTAGAGTGGTCCCGACCTGAGGCCGTGTTGAGCAAATTCTCCGCCTCAGCACGTCGGGTGACCATTTTACGCACATGCTTGAAGTTGTATCAAAATGGTCGGTTTCATCCAGTGGCTGAAGCCATATCGTGGGTCGCTGTCTCGTTCGCGTGTATCCTTTTTCACTGCTGAACCCGCCGGTATTTGACTCGGAGAGCCCCCGGCTCACGCTGGGCCCGCTCGGGAGGGTGCCGACCCCGTTGTGTGGGCCCGGTAAGCCTTCGAATCGGTATTCTGAAACGAACGCCGCCCGAGATGAATGCATGATCATTGAATCGTTCGGTCCGCAGACAGTTGTCGCCGGGGCTGGCGCCGGATTGGCGGCAACACTGGTGATGGATCTGATTATGTCACGGCTCCCAGAAGGAGAGACGACGCCACTCGTGGCTGCGGGTGTTCTCACTGAGACACCACCCGACGAGGCACCAGCACGACTGGCCTCAACCGTCCACTACGTCGCCGGGACTGGTGCTGGCATTCTTTTCGTGACAATCGCGGGGATCCTCGCCACCCTGCTGACGGCCACCACAATTGAGGTCGGACTCGAATCGGCACGTCTTGCGCTACTCGTCACCGCCACGGCGTATCCGGCGCTGATGATTGGATTTTTCATTCTTGTCCCGCTCCCGCGAGTGAAGGGGCTCTCTCGACAGCGATCCCGACAAGTGGCCCGCGACTGGGCTGTCTGTGCGATAAGCTATGTACTCGTTGTAACGGCTGTGGTTTCAGGTCTGTCACTGGCCGGCTGAACAGTCACACTTCACCGCGTATTAAAACGCTGTAATATTGGGGCCTGAGTTATGAAGTGTGATGACTCATGTCTGTGTGTTCAGAGTGTCACAGTCAGAATCGACTGGTGGCGCCGTCAATACCGGCCGAGTATCAATCGACGTAGGTTGGAGACGCACCGTGAGCAAACAAACGCGATTGAGATGATACAACGATAGATGCCAACGTGTCAAAACTGCGGTTCATTCGTGACCGAACGCTACGTGCGCGTGTTCACCCCAGAAGAAATCCCCGAACCACGGGTCTGTCCTCAGTGTCCCGATATGATCCGGGACGGAGCAGATGTCCGACAGGCTCGGTCAAGTAGACAGACAGGCGACTGACCGTTCGAGAAGGCTACGAATGCCACCTGGAGTCGGCACCCACGGGCAGAGTCAAGCGTGTCTGCGCCGACACTGTTGTGACCCGTCAGACCGCGGTCTAGTGTCAGAGATGAGACTGCTGGTGGCAACGGGTAAGATATCAACTGAGAGACCGGCTAGTCGTCAGCCGCTGAACAGACATCCGTTCACAGACAATGGCCCGCCGGCAGTGTGACCGGCTGGTGAAGTTTTACTCAGATGGCTCGTGAACGTGGCCACACTCTGGACACTGCATCTCGGTACTCCGGAGTTGTTGGCTCGACTCGCGGACTTCTCGCATCACTGAAGAGATCCGGTCTTCGGCTTCTAGTTCGTCTTCGACGTCAAGATCGACACCCTCCACCTCCAGCAGGAATTTCGCCACCTCGGTGACTTCGTACATCACCTCGTCGAGATCTCCAGCGGCGAAGAATCCGGACATGGCCCCGTAGAGGAACGTGGCTCCGGCCTTCGTGACTTTTTCCTCGAACGAGGCTCGCGCCTGGTTCACGGCTTGTGGGCTGTACGTATCTGTCATAAAGGGGATGAGTTGTGGGAGATTCTCACCAATCTTCGTCATTTCCACGCCCGTCTCCGTGCGAAAATCAGCACAGAGGCGAGCAATCGCCCACTCGCGGGCTGTCACGTACGTGCGATCCCGAAGAAACTCGTTCACTCGGTCGTACTGGGCGCCGTCCATTTTGCTGAAGCGCTCGTATCGCTGCACGTCCGTCGGGACCGACTCGCCGTCAGTGCTGTCTGGGTTCGCCTCGTTACTGGGCGGCGTGTCCTGTTCGAGAGTCGATCCTGAATTTTCGCCAACAGACTCATTGATATCGTCACCGTGAGTCCGCTCGGAGTTACTCTCGTTACCGGAACCGGAGCCGGAGCCAGAGTTGGAGCCAGAGCCAGACCCGAGGTCAGAGTCGGAGTCGGAATCGGGACCGGGACCGGCAGACGAGCCCTGGACGTCTGTTCTCCCGTCATTCAGCCCGGTGACCTCGTCAGGGTCGGTCGTATCGTCCGGACTGCCCGCTGTCTCCGGATCATCAGTCATACGCGGGTATTCCGCTGCAGTGAATAAAAATGATGGCCCTAGGATTCTCGCTGATGAGCGGTGTTACCCGAATGCAACAGACTCGATAATCAGTGCGCGCGATTCCGCGGCGGTTTCGCTCCGCCGTGTCGTAGTATTCACTATCCTGAGCCTTCATTAGGAGGGATTCCCGGAATCGTCAGCCATATTGCCACGGCCATCAGTCGTACGGCTATG
>JAQCMZ010000060.1 GCA_028274825.1 Haloferacaceae archaeon | reverse complement strand
CAGTGTGCACCCGCCACAGGGGAGTCACTCGGGGCGACAGTGTGTGCTGCTGGTCGGCGGTGGTGTGTGAGTAGTCGCGACCCGCTCGTGGCCATCTCGAGCGTGAACAGGGTCCCCGCAGCAGCACATCGCATGTCTGTCCGAATATACGGACTCTTTTCACGTGACTGGAACGGATAACAGCGTGCAGGAATAGCGTGTGTGGTTCTCCGTCGGCGGCTTCATCCCACGAGGCCGTGGGCTTTCGCCTCGAACCACTGTAAACGTGAGCGAATCGGGGGACATATGCCCAGGAGGATGCTGAGAGGGTGCATGGTTGGAGTGCTGGTCATCACTGCAGTATGGGCGATGTTGCCCGCTTACGTCCCGAACAATATCGCCGTAGTCAGCGGTGGCAGCCGTCCAGTTGACGGTGGCCGGACGTGGGCTGGACGGCGCATCCTCGGCGATGGGAAGACCTGGCGGGGGACGATCGTCGGGATTGCTGGTGGGTTTTTGCTCGCGCTTGGATTAAACAGTATTAATCCGACTGTGAGTACTGTAGTAGGAGTTCAGCTTCCCATTTTTTCACTGGGAGCCGCGATTGGGCTGGCGACGGGGGCGATGGCCGGCGATATCGGCGCCTCCTTTCTCAAGCGGCGTTCGGGCCGGGAGCGAGGTGCCTCTTTTCCAGGGCTTGATCAGTTAGACTTCGTTATCGGAGCGTTGTGTCTGGCCGCACTCGTCGCGAGTGACTGGTTCGCGACGGTTTTTACACTGGATATTATTGCTGTTGTAGTCGTGTTAACGCCCCTATTTCACGTCGCGACAAATGTGCTCGCATACAGTGTTGGGCTGAAAGCTGAGCCGTGGTAACAGGAGGCCACGTTAGCAGACCCTACACAAGACTCCGTCAGAGTCTCGATGAATCAGTATCCGTCGAGCATATTCTCGACGTACTTGGCCATCACATCCACCTCAAGATGGATCGGATCGCCCACTGACTTCCCGGACAACGTCGTGAGATCGTAGGTAGTCGGAATGATAGCCACTTCAACAGTCTCCTGCTCGCGTGCTGCGACGGTCAGAGAGATGCCATCGAGTGTAATCGACCCTTTCTCGACGACGTAGCGTCCGTATTCGCTCGGCAGTTCGAAGCCGAACCGCCAGTCCGCCCCAACTTGATCGATATCCACAATCTCCGCGACAGCGTCGACGTGGCCCTGGACAACGTGACCGTCGAATCGACCGTCAGCCGGCATCGCTCGCTCGATATTGATCTCGTCACCGATAGCGATATCGCCGAGATACGTTTTTTCGACGGTCTCAGCGGCAAGAAACGTCTCAAACCAGTCGCGACCCTCGACAGGGTCGACACCGTCTCCGTGGGCTCGCTCGATCCGGTCGAGATCTCCTGGTGAGGGGGGCTGGTGACCGAACTCTTCGACAGTGAGACACGCGCCGCTGAGAGCAATCGACTGTCCGTGATGGAGGTCGTTGAGCCCATCGGCGGCGATCCGCAGACGGATACCGTCGTCCGTCACGTCTCGCCCGACAAGCTCGCCGGTCCGTTCGACAATTCCGGTGAACACGTGCCATATTCACGACTCCAGGCTAATACCGGCCGCGGTCTGGGCGAAATTTCGAGATGAATGAGTTATTCTGCGAGCTGTGTTTGCCAATCGAACAGCGAGAGCTAGGGGGACTATTGCGACGAGTCCGCTCAAAGTGACGCGACACAGATCGTGACGCCGCGCTGAGCCACATCATTTATTAATTGTTTGTAATGTGGTTTCGGTGTTCAGTTCCAGCGCGAAACGACCCCGTTCCGGGTGCACTCATAGGCATACTGAATACAATCACTCTGCGGTCAACAACTGTTATGACCTGAACAGGCGTATTGGACAGACATGAAGCTGGGAATCTTCGATATGATCGGACTCGCCGGCACACTCATATTCGCGATTCCGCTGGCTAACTTCGGTATCTGGCAGCTTCTCGACGGACGAGTGTTGTTCGGGGCTGCTCTGATTGTCGTTGCCATTGCGATGGTCGTGATTCCGCAGTATTTCCTCGATCCAACGCGGATAGCCGGACAACTCGTTACCGGTCTTCTCCCTGGCAGATCCGGAACTGATGAGTCACCCTCGGACGGGTCGACACGAGAGGAGTAGCTGTTCTCTCAAGCCGAACTCCGACACCACACTCATGTGCCTCGGTCGTTCCGCAGATACAGAATGTGGCGCCGCCCACTCGTCGCATCCGTTCCACTGGACGACATCTTGACATCCTCCTCCGCGTTCACGCGGCCGAATCCCACGCCACCGCTGAATTGGGAGTGTCGGGTGTCCAGACTGCCACGCGAGCACACCGTTGGAATCGGTGTGGAACCGGGCGACGGGCAGTCTCTTGGG
>JAQCMZ010000057.1 GCA_028274825.1 Haloferacaceae archaeon | reverse complement strand
ATCAGCGATCGCTCTTGTGAAGTACATTGTTGGTGGCGAGCAGTCGGGCGATTTTGTCGTAGTTCTACACTACGCCTGAACTTACCAGAACGAGAGTGAGGCAGGGTGAAAGAATCGATCTACCGAATTCACTCAGTTCGGAGAGTCCTCACCAACAATCTGCTTCACAAGAGCGTACCATCTATTTCATCTCCGATTTCATTGCTCATAATTTCGGAGCCTGATTCAGATTAAACAACCCGCAGATAAATATCTATCAGCTGTATTAGTTTTAATACGTTTCAGGATCCTGCCAAGGTCGTTGATCATCGGTCATTTGTCTTTTGTCCCTTTTCTGGATCCTTTACTAGTTCATAAAGACCATCATAGACCTTCTCAACGTGGCTATGTTTTACCAAGTCTGCTAGCTGTTCACGCACGTACTGCAGACTATATCCAGTCTCTTCTGCGACAAACGGAGCTGTGACCCGCCCCTCTCGCAGCATCCTGAGGATTGACTCTTGCGCTGGCGACAAGTCCTCTTCATCTAAGGCCATACCGCTGGTTCTTACGCTCACAGCATAAACCACGTGTGTGCCTGAATTATGCCTTATGCCAGATACCATAGACCATAAGGTATATGATTATGCATCGTGTATACTGAATTGAGCACAGGAGGCCGTCGAAGAGGGCGGCCGCGTGGTAGGAGCACGCGACCTGTGCTGGACGAACCAGCAATGAGTCAGAAATACGCCACCGGTCAAAAAATGACCGGCACGACCAACACGGTTGACGTGGAGCATCGCAACCTCCCTGCTAGTCAAACACCCTCGTTCGACAACGAGACCCAGCATACGCCAGCAGTCGCTGAGGAGGCGTTCCAACGATGAACACCGCAGAGATGGTCCAAGCGGCGTGCAAAGCTATCGAGGACCTCGAACTCGCCGATGCAGAAGAAGACGCAGAGTACTACCGCGCGTTGGTGGCTGATGAAGCGTTCGGCGCAGCCTGCTATCGGTGTGAAAACACGGGCATCTACGCCCAACGCGAGGACGCCACGGACGCTGACAGTGCGGCACTTGAGGCGTTAGAATGCTCGGTGCACCAGCACGCACAGCGAGTGAAGGAGGAGCTTGATGAGTGACGACGCGCACCGGATTAGCCTCCGGTACAAACCGCGCTCCGAGCCGCGCCGTCGAATCGGGTTTACAGCCGATGAGACACTCGGTGACGTGGCGTACACTTACTGGCGCATCGAGGAGGTGTGCTCTACGACACGAGCACAGTGGCGTGAGGTTGGTCGCGAGCACATCACCGACGTGAGCGTCACAGCGGAACCGGTGATGACGGACCTCGAACTGGAACCGCAGACAGCCCATAATGAGAGTGCGACAGACAATGAACTGCTGACAACAGCAGAAAAACACCTCGCACGCGCCATCGAACTCTCTCACAGCGACCGCCCTGCGGACGTCCGGGCAGCGATTCGCGAGGCGACACAGTGTCTCGACGCAGTGCGAAACTCGGATGCCGAGGAGGTGGAGGCAGAATGACCGCCTTCCAGTTCCCGCGCGTTCGGGACGTCGCAGAGGCACCCGAGGGCTTACGTTGTGAGATTCGAGAAGGAGATAGCGCCTGTGGGCAGCCGGCGACAACGCTGTGTGCTGCTTCACGGAATGGTGACCGGCCGCCGACTACAATCGCCACCCGTGACGCCCACGCTCCGGTGGACCCCGACGAGTACAAGAACCCGGGGACCGGTCGCTGGACGCTCCGGAGTCAGCCGACAATCAAGCGGACCCAGCAGCGGTGTCGATTACCCACGCTCGAGCGGCACTGTCTCGTTGCCATCGGACTCGAAGAGAGTCTCACTCCCGTCGGCGAGGGGGAGGTGAGCCGACATCTTCTCCGGTGGTATACTGACGACAAACCCCCAAGCGAGGAGTTTTCGGCGGCTTTGGACAGGCTCAGGGACACAGGTCTGATTACCAGCACTTCTCACGACGGGCTGACGGGATATGCGGTGACTGAGCGGGGACGTGAGTTGCTGGCGGTTGGCGCTGCCCACCTCGCAACTGCGGCTATACGCCCGACGAGACCAGGGCATCACTAACACGAGGGGACAGTACGGACTCGCTCGGTATTTACTCAGAGCCAGCTCAGAGTATCATATCAACACACAATCGGATCCACGATATCGAACCAGATGGACGCTCACGACCACTCGACTCCTAACACTATCGCTGCCGACGATACTGGCACACGGTCCACCGAGTCGGAGAATTGTTTCGACAAGCGTCTTGCTGAATTGGAACAGACCAACGAACAGCTGCGGGAGCGTGTCAGAGCGCTAGAAGCGGATCGTGCGGCACTGCGAGAGCGCATAGGTCAACTCGAAGCCGACGACACCGACCGGCCAACGGTGGAGATCCGTGGGCCGAATCCACTTGCCGACCTGTACATCGACGGCTACGCGATTGGCGGCAAGGTCAAGTGGAACGCCGAGCGGATTGAACTGCTTACACAATTGCTTACAGGTGAGGATCCAGACACCGTCGAGTACGAGCGCCTACCGGAACAGTACAACCCGCTTGTGGAGGGCCTCGGCGAGGCCCGAGCGATGCGAGAGAAGTACCGGACTGACAAACAAGAATTCAAATCCGAGTTCGCACAGATCCGTCGACAACTCACCCACGTGGCCGAAGAGACCGGCGTCGAACTGTTACACGCGATTCCAGGTGACGATACGATCGCGAAAGTCGTGAAGGACGGCGTGGCATCGGTCGTCACCGGGCGCGTTGGAGTGACCGATGAGCGGGCGGAGAAACTCCTCCAGAACCTGGACAGCTGGGCGGCACTCCGTCGGGATGATCACCGTACCTACGCGACCATCACCGCCAGCACGGCAAAGGAGAAGCTCGAAACGGCTCGCAACGAGTCGCTACAGACCACGCAGATCAAACGCGTGTTCGACCGGATCGCAACCGACTGGGCG
>JAQCMZ010000043.1 GCA_028274825.1 Haloferacaceae archaeon | reverse complement strand
AGCGACACACGCAGACAGAAGTCAGGCCGATGGCACGGCCCGTGCGGTTCGAGTGAGACGACCACGAATGGTCGGAGTCACCACACTCTCTTCCGCGGGAAAGTCCCAAACAGCAGCGCACAGATCAAAACACCGTCCACCGAGATGGGAAAGTTGCCGCTGGGGAAACGGCATAGCCAATATCCCCACAGAGGAATCCCACGGCTGTAGTGGTTCAAGAAAGTTCTGAATAAACGAGGGTATGCTACCGTCTTTTTTACTGTATAGCAATTATACGGACGAAATATGCCTCCAGAAGGCTATACACCCGTCACAATTAGCGATAGCTTGGCGACAGAGCTCACACGAATCATGGCAGATCACGAGTGCTCCAGCGACGCTGCAGCAATCGAGTATGCCGTCGATACAACACTCCTACAGGAGGAGAAAATCACCATACAGGAGCTGAGTCATCTACTTGCTGAACGTGCCGAGGAAGTAGACGAGTCTCGATTACAGTAAACAGTACGGGAAGTACATTCAAAACTTCTCTTAGTCACTACAGCCGTGGGAGGATCTCAAGCACACAGGATACGGCACGACTCAGTCCTCGGGGTTGCCCGAAGCTGGTGAGAAGGAATCTGCCAGTTCAGGAGTGAGAGGACTCGACTGTGCCGGAAAATCCCCGAACGCTGGCGACCGACGGCCTCTTAACTTGGGTGGCCGATATATGTTCATGAAAGATATCGAGATAGAGACGGTCGCGGATATTAGCTTAGACCATCCCACACTCGTCGAGGGGCTTCCAGGTGTCGGTCACGTGGGAAAACTCGCTGCGGAACATCTTCTCGACGAGTACGACGGTGAACTAGTCCGACGAGTGTACACAACCGAATTCCCGCCACAGGTCAGTGTCGACGACGACGGTGTCGCGGAACTGACGTGCGCCGAGTTTCACGCCGTCCAGACTGAAGATGCAGACCTGCTCGTCCTGACCGGCGACCATCAGGCTGCGTCTAACGATGGTCACTACCAGATCACTGAGGCATTTCTCGATGTCGCTGAGGCGTTCGGAGCTACTCGAGCGTACGCTCTAGGAGGTGTCCCGACGGGAGAACTGGTCGAAGAATACACAGTTCTCGGGGCTGTTTCCGACGCGGCACTCAAGCCAGCTCTCGAAGACGCCGATGTGGAGTTTCGTCCAGACGAGCCCGCCGGCGGGATCGTCGGTGTCTCGGGGCTACTCGTCGGCCTCGGTGATCGACGCGGCTTCGACGCGGGGTGTTTGATGGGCGAGACGAGTGGCTACCTCGTCGATCCGAAGAGTGCCCGGGCGGTTCTGGAAGCGCTCGGAGAGGTTCTCGGGTTTGATGTGGACTTCGGCTCGCTCGAAGAGCGTGCTGAAGAGATGGAGGAAGTCGTCGGGAAGATTCAGGAAATGCAGGACGGCGGCCCTGCGATGCCGGATGACGAACTCAGATATATTGGTTGACGACAGATACTCCAGAGAGCCCAGCCGAGTGTTCCCGGTCTCGTATTGGACAGTTCGAGACTATCACCTAACTGTCAGCGCCTCCCAGTTCAGCACGTCTTCAGCAGATGCGCACAGCGAGCGGCTCGGACTCGTGGCCTGTTTCCGGGGTCACTGGAATCACAGATAGACTCCCCGGTTCTCTGAGAGACCCGGTGAAATCTCTGACCGATTAGCTGAGACTCGCTTTCTAATCCACTCGAATAGGGGTATTCGGCGCTGACACGAGTTATCTGACCGGCAAGCATATACGAACTCGTGAACTCAACTAACTACATGACTCGGGTTCGCGTTGCCGGGGTCGGGCTCACTCATTTCGGAAGCCACCCGGACCGGACCGGGCGGGATCTCTTCGCGGAGGCAGCCGCAGCAGCAGTATCTGATGCCGGGATCCCACGCTCCGATATCGAGGGGCTCGACTATGGCAACTTCATGGGCGCACTCGCAGAAAAACAAAGTCACCAGGCACCGCTGATGGCAGAAGCAGCGGGACTACACTGTCCAGCAACCCGGTATGAAGATGCGTGCGCGTCAGCCGGTGTGGCGTTTCGAGAGGCAGTTCGCACCGTTGATAGCGGACAAGCCGACGTGTTGGTGGCAGGCGGCATGGAGCGAATGAGTAACCTGGATACTCCAGCTGTGACAGAAGGGCTGGCAATGGCGGCAGACGAGTTACACGAAATCCGTGCAGGAATAACATTCCCGGGCGCGTACGCCCTGATGGCGCGAGCGTATTTTGACGCGCACGGTGGCGACAGAGAAGACCTGGCGAATATCGCGTCGAAAAACCACGACCACGCCATCCACAACGAATACGCACAGTATCAACGGCAGGTGTCCGTCCAAGAGGCGCTCGACGCACCACCAGTCGCGGAACCGCTTCACCTGTTCGACGCGTGCCCGATCACTGACGGGGCGAGCGCAATTGTGCTCGTCTCAGAATCGTATGCCCAGTCTCACGATGTCACCGCACCGGTCGTCGTCTCTGGGACTGGTCAGGGGGGCGATAGGCTAGCACTCGCTGACCGAGAGCACCTCGCCCGCACTCCCGCTGCAGATACTGCAGCCACGGAAGCGTACGATGACGCCGGGATCACCCCAGAGGCGGTTGATGTTGCGGAAGTCCACGATTGCTTCACGATTGCTGAGGTGTTGGCGACGGAGTCGTTGGGCTTGTTCGAACCTGGCGAGGGAATCGACGCCGCCCGCCGTGGAATCACCACCGCAGACGGTCGAGTCCCGATTAATCTTTCTGGTGGACTGAAGGCCAAAGGTCACCCAGTCGGAGCGACCGGCGGATCACAGGTCGTCGAGATGACCCGGCTTCTCCGGGGGGATCACCCTAACAGTGAGGCAGTCGCTGACGCTACCTGTGGGGTAACTCACAACGCCGGCGGGTCAGTCGCAAGTGCCGTCGTTCACGTGTTAGAGGTGGCGAAATGAGTCACCACGCTGGACACGGTGAGTGGTTTGACGCGCTCGCTCGTGACGAAGGATTCTATCTGCGGTGTCCAGACGGCCACGGATCGTTACCCCCGCGCCGTGTCTGCCCTGTGTGTGGAGCTGCGTCACTATCGGAAGCGACGCTCTCTCAGTCCGGAACCGTCGAAACGTACAGTGTCGTTCACGTCGCTTCGCCCCCGTTCGCCGACGACACTCCATACGTGACTGCGATTGTCTCGTTTGGACCGGTCCGATTGACCGGTGTTCTGGCCGGGATTAGCTCCGAAGATGTCGCTATCGGTCTCGAAGTTGAGGCGACCGTCGAGCCGACGGAGACGACTGGCGATCGGACTGTCGGATTCCAGCCTGTCTGAACTCAAGGCCACTCCGAAGCATGCAAGCAATCTCACACCGTGTGCCCGGGCGAGCGGTTACGAGTTCAGTGACAGGAACTCAACCGCGAACACCAGGCATCTGGTAGTGTTTGATTTGTTAGACGACGGATAGCCAGCAGAATATTCACCCTTACCGCGAGGGGGGAACCAGTCAAGAGAGTATACTGGCTCCGTCTCCGTCAGACGGTGGCTTCGATCGTGGCCGGGTCTGTCACTGTCTGTAAAAACTGCTCTGGGAATTCCACGTGTGGGAGGAGCTTTGCGTTATCGAAGACCACGAGCCGACAGTCAGCTTCATCCGCCATATCTCGACCCATGGATAGGGGTGTGATCTCTGCTTCTCGTCCCCACAGGATTGTCGTCGGAGCGTCGAGTTCTGCGAGTTCCTCACTCAGATTGAGTTGTGAATTAAGATGGCCAGCGATAAATGACGCCGGGGCGAATCGTGCGTTCTCGGCATGTGTGGTTTGCCATTCGTACTCCAGCCAACCGTCCGACAGCTTCGTCATATCGTAGTATCCATGATCGGCATTGAAATACCGGATCGACGGCTTAGAACTGAGCAGTTTGAACAGTCCCTCTCCGAGGATCGGACTCCGGATCAACTCGCGAAGCCACCTCTTTGACGGAGTCGGCCCTGCGACTGGCGTCGGACAGACACACAGAAGTTCCGATATCTCCACGGTTGTCCCGTCTACACCCTCACGAGCAGCCGCGACCGTGTAAGCAGCCGTCAGTCCGGAAGCAATCACTCGCGGGCTATCGAACTCTGCAGTGAATTCCGTG
>JAQCMZ010000037.1 GCA_028274825.1 Haloferacaceae archaeon | reverse complement strand
GTGAGCCGTGTTCGATACATTTCGGTACGGGCATTACAGACTGTTTTCCTTCTCTGGCTAGTCCTCACATTCCTCTTTTTCTTTTTCCGAGCGATGCCTGGAAGTTTCGTTGATATTATGCTGTTCGGTGGGGCAAATGAGGAGACGATTCAGGCATTCAAAACAAAGTGGGGCCTCAACCAGCCCCTGTACATCCAGTACTGGGATTATTTAATTAACTTCCTACACTTGGAAATGGGAACCTCGTTGCAGTTCCGGACGCCGGTCATTGAGTATGTCCGGGTGAAGATCTTCAACACGCTGATCCTTGCGGCCCCCGGGATCACGGTTGGTTATTTGCTTGGCTCGGTTCTCGGGACGGTAATGGGGAACCTACGGGGTTCCCGATTCGAACGCTATGGAATCATCACGCTCATTACGGTCGGGTCGTTCCCCGGGTTTTTTATTGGTATTATTCTCATCCTGATCTTCGCAGTGTGGCTCAATATTTTCCCGACATCGGGGATGCTTTCACCGGCCGTGTCCGCGCAATTTGCGGATGCAGCATGGTGGCGGCCATACTTGACACAAAACTTCGCATTCCACTACGTGTTGCCGTTTAGTGCAGTTGTCCTTCGATTTCTCTACTCGCCAACAATGGTCATGCGGACCAGCGTGGTTGAGGTTATGGGACAGGATTTCAACTATTACAACCGTGTCAGCGGCCTGCCCTACGCCAAGCGTCTCAAGCACTTAGGTCGCCACGCGATCCTCCCCGTGATCACGCTGTATCCGGTGTCTATGACACGTGCGATTAGCGGACTAGTACTAATTGAAGTCGTGTTCAACTGGCCTGGTATCGGATTTGCGCTTGTGCAGGCGGTGCTGTCACGTGACTTCCCCGTCGTCCAGTTCGTCTTCTTCATTACCGCAGCAATCGTTATTATATCGAATTTTGCTGTCGACATTATATATGGGATCATTGATCCCCGGATTTCCGTTGGCGAAGATTAACTTCCGCTACTGTTGGCGAATTTATTCTGCTGCGTCACTGAGTCTTTTAATTTCACTTGTAACCGTCTCTTCGTAGTGGGCCCCGTGTAACCGGGAATCAACCTGTCCGTTGGCGACAAACAGTGTAGTCGGTGCCCCCTTTACATCGTACTCGTTTTGAAGATACCTCGCATACTTTGGGCCATATACACTGAGAAGTGAGATATTCTCAGGAGGCTCCACAAATGCCGTTTCCAGCGTCTCTCTCATCAGATCACACGGCTCGCACTCTTCGCGCCAACAGTAGATGACGGCAAGCGACTGAAAATCAAGAAACAACCCGAGCTTATCCCCTTCAATTGGCAGGAATGGATCCGGGGCTCCGTCTGTTCGAACGTCATCAGCACGGAGTTGACTCAGCACCATCGAAAGTTGAACGATTACGTCAGACCGGACATCAGCGGTATGATCTTGGAGTGCAAAATATGTCGCGACTATGTCTGGTGTGTCTCCAGCCTTTTCAGCAAGGATATCTGCTATATTTTCACTATCACAGTTCCTGCGGAGCCATGATCTACTATTTTCAGCTGCTCGCAACTGCTCTGCATATTCTTCCACTGAATGCTCAAAGTGTTCGTCGATCTGGAAACCACCATCGGTCGTTTCATGAATTATATCCGCAGCAAGCAACTGGTTGAGTAGTTCAATAGTATCCATAACCGTACTGTGTTGCGAGGGATTATTATATCCTCGGTAGGCACGAACTGCCGACTTGGTGGTAATGGACGTTCACTTCCATCAAGCAAAAGACGGAAAGCGAAACACCGAAATCCCACCTGAATTTTTGTCCGAGATTGCCTACGAATGTATTGACGCAGGTGCTGACGTTTTCATGGGAACGGGCCCCACTTTCTCCAAGGAATCGAGACCTACAAGAGAAAACCGATATTCTACTCCCCAGGTAGCTTTATTATCCAATTCGAGCTTCTATCGCAACTCGCTGCCAACAGCTATCACCTAATGGAGATCGAGGACACGACCAAACCGTCTGCGCTGTTTTTTGCCCAGTATTATGACGATTGCGAACCGCAAAACTACCTTGTTGAGCCGATGTTTTGGCGTACTGGCATCCCAATCTGTGAATCTGACTCCGAGGGAAGCCTCCTTCGAGTCGAATGTAATCCAGTCACTCTTCAGCGTGAACAACCTCGTCCTCATCGGGGAACACCTGTTCTTGCTCGCGATGACGAAGCTGACGCAATTATTGAAACCATCATCGCTAACTCAGCCAAATATGGAACAGAGATTGAACACCGTGATATGCAGGCTGTAGTACAGCTGTAAGCCGTTAGGGGCTGTTATGAGTAGAGATCGTGGAGCTTGTCCCTTCGGAAGAGATGCAGTTCGTCTACCGTTGCCCGTGAACTCCGCGTAGCAACAAATACAACGGCCTCGCCAACCTCTACGGGTTCAAGTATTTCTTTTTCATCGAACCGATCGGCTATCGAATTCCCTTCCTCCCCCCCAATCTCTGTCCGGACTTCGGTGGGGTTAATTAGTGTAACTGCAACACCGTCGTTCCCAACCTGTCCCTCAACGCTTTGAGCAAACCCGCGCATCCACCACTTGCTCGCCGCATAAATTGGATTATACGGACGAGGTGACTGACTGGCCCCGCTCCCAATGAAAATAAGATTTCCACCGACTTCCCGAAGATGCGGGAGCGCGGCTCGTGTCGCAAAGAAGGTTCCATTAACATTCACTTCCATCAGCTGAAAATAGTCGTCTATATCAATTTCCTCAACTGGCGTTTGATGGCCGAGTAACACTCCTGCGTTGCTCACAAGTATGTCAAGACGACCGAAGGCATCAACCGTTGTCTGGACCAGTCTCTCAACCTGACGCTCGTCACGTACGTCGGTCTCGACAGCAAGCCCGTGTACACCGTACTCCTCTGCTACTTCATCAGCGAGATTCGCAAGTTCGTCCTCGCTCCGCGCAGCGACCGCCACATCGACTCCCGCTGCTGCTAGCGCATGGGCGGTGGCCCGCCCGATGCCCCTGCTCGCTCCCGTGACGATTGCACTCCGACCAGATAGTGGCTCTTCAGTCGACATACCTCGGAAGCGATTTCTACCGATATATATCTTGAGGTGCTTTCTACCCATTCACTAGCAAGTCCTCCTCCGCACCCGAACCGCAACAGGCTAGCCGAGAAGCATGAGCAGAACCTGTGTGCTCCTTTTTCAACCCGGGCGATAGAAGACTAGGGCGGAATAAAGTCATAAATTCTCCGGAATTTTATCTGATGAATACGTGGATTTAAATCCCCATAGTAACATATTGACCTATCCCAAGACGGGGTGAGCACTATCACTAACTTCGGCTTCATCATCGACAACCGGCGATGCATCGGGTGTCACGCCTGTACGGTGGCATGCAAGGCCGAGCACGACGACCCGCTGGGCGTGAACAAAACCTGGGTGAAGTACATCGAGAAGGGCGAATTCCCGAACACGAACCGCAACTTCTCCGTGATGCGTTGCAATCACTGCGCCGATTCCCCCTGTACGGACGTCTGCCCGGTGACAGCGCTGTGGGAGCGGGAGGATGGCATCGTCGACTTCGACCCGGACCGGTGTATCGGCTGCAAGGCCTGCATGCAGGGCTGCCCGTACGACGCGCTGTACATCGACCCCGAGACTTCCACCGCTGCGAAGTGCAACTACTGCTCGCACCGCGTAGACAGTGGCCGTGAGCCAGCCTGCGTCACCGTCTGCCCGGAGGACGCCATCATTGCCGGCGACATGGAGAACGGCGAGACCGACATCGCAGCGACTATCGCCGACCAAGAGGTCCAAGCCCGCAAGGTCGAGAAGGGGACCGAACCCAAGCTCTTCTACGTCGACGGCGACGAGGCCAGCACCACGCCCGGAACGACCGGCCGCGAGAAGCACTACATGTGGTCGGACGCCCCGACGGAGATGGAAACCCGTGGCGCCGCCCGCGAGGAGTTCGATCTCGAGCGAGCCGCCGAATCACTGGCCGACTCGGACGTCTCGCTCCCCGACGAGGAAGCGCGCACCGACGGAGGTGGATGCGGATGTGGCGGCGACTGCGGCTGCGGCGGGAACTGTCAGTGTGGCGGCCACGGGTCCGGCGGCGGCGCCGACCTCGCGTGGGAGTTCGACGTCCCGATTCTCGGGCGGGTGCCACTGGACCCCGACGTGGGCGAACTCAGCGAAGAATCGGACGAGCGTGGTGTTTCGCTCCCGCTGGTCGGCCAGCTCGCGCTTCCCCGGACGCGCGAGGAGCGGGAACAGGAGGGGGCGCGCCCGCCCGTCGTGCTACGAGAGGACGGTGGCGAGCCGCGGCTGGCGCTCCGATGGATGGCGACGAGCGTCGCCGCGCGCGTGAACGCCGTCGCCGGTGAGGGCGACGGGCCGTGAGCGGCGCAGACGACGTGCGGGGCGTCGTCCTCGCCGGCGGTACGAGCACGCGGTTCGAAGACGGGAACAAGGCGCTCGCGGTCCATGACGACGAGCAGTTAGTGAATGTCAACGTGACCGCGGAGTTCCGCACGCTCGGAAGCCAGTAGGATGTCGCCGATGGTAAGGCGTGACGTTACACCTCACACCATCATTCAATTTCGAATGACCACTCCACTGGGTGTCGCGGGGCGTCGACATCGTTGCCCTCGTACTTGTAAACGGGGGCTCCCTCGTCCTCTATGTACTGGTGCAAGCCATCGTAGAACGGTCATTCGTCGGAGAGTCCAGACTGATAGATGGCAACGTTCCCCTTCTCGGGATCGATGTCGTCCTCTTCGAGCTTCCGTGGCCCGGTCTCGGTGTGAGTGACCTCTCGCGCCATACCGTCCCCAGGGTCGGACCACGTAAGCCCTTGGACTCGTGTCTGACCCGGGGGACCTATTACCGCTGGCGTACTCGTCCTGGTATGTCGAGTAGTGGCGAACTCCCTCCCGAGCAGGTGCGAGCGTGGATTGACGACCTCGTCGAAGAGATCGAACGGGTGCCCGACGAGGCCGCAGTGTTCAACTTCACCGTTCGAATGTCGGGTATCTTCCTGCACGTCGTCCAGCGTCAGCACGGCGGGCCACTCATTATCGGCCAGCAGCTGGAGTTCTCCAAGGAGATACGGACTCGCATCGCCGAGATGGCCGAAGACAACCGGGACACGCTTGTGGCCCGCCTCCGAGAGGCACTGATGGAGGTGCCCGTCGTCTACGGATTCCAGAACGAGCAGGGCGCGAACGTGGCGTTCCGTGATGTCGAGCGGGTGCTAGTCGAGGCACGGGTGTACTCGGACGGCGCGAGCCAGCAGGCGCTGATGGACCGGCTCGTGGCAGTCTGGAAGGCACTGCGCTACTTGGATGACGTCTGGGGACTCCTCGAGTACGCCGAGCGCTAACCCCTGTCATCTCGCCGCACGCGTGTCCCGATTACAGACCGTCACAGAGCTATTCAGGGCCAGCCTCGGTGTCGATTTCGATTTGGAGTGTGATACCTGCTGCCTGGGCAGGTCCCGCTTGATCCCGACGTCGGCGAGGGCTTCGAAGACGCCGACGAGCACGGCGTCTCGGTCCGTCCGAAGGAGCGGCTCGCGCTCCTTCGGACGACAAGGAGTGGGAGGGTACGCGCCCGCCCGCCACACCTCGTCTGGGTTCTCTAGAGACATTGCTCCAGTCGGTCGTTCCAGGGGGTACGTTACTCTTGAATGACAGACGAGACCCTCTCGGGCCGCGCTCTGGAGAGTGGTCAGGTCCATGCGCGGTTGGTATGCAGGGACGGGCCCTGGAGCGGCCAACAGGGGGCCACGCTGGACGAGTACAGCCCCGCCCTGCTGATGAACTCCGACTGTCGGTCAGACAGTACTGCGTGCAACACTCGACGACGGTGTCTGTCATCGAGTGGTTGCAGTGGCGAGCGGCCGTTCAGTTAACACCACTCCGGCCGTGTTTAGACGCTAGAATTTCTGCTGTGTTGAATAGCGGCCTCTGAGCGAGGATAATATTCCCCTCGGTCTGAGCACAGCGGCGTCACCCGCTCACACGCCGATCCGGCGAGCGACCGTTCATCAAGAAACCGCTATTCAACAGAGCAAGAATTTCTGCTCTATTGAAAATGCGGTACAGCAGTAGGATCATAACGTCTTGGCGAGCTTCTTGAGATTGTTGAGGGCGAACAGGAGGACGATTTCACGGAATTGTCGGTACCAGAACCGCGAACGCAGGGCGGAGTCCTGCGTTCGCTTGACCGTTGAATAGGATGTCTCGGACATCCACCGCTGTGTGTAGCCTTTCGCCCGGATAAGTGCGTTATTCGCGGTTGCTTTCGCTGTTGAACCACGGTAGTGAACGAGGTACTCGACGTCCAGTGCAGCCATCTCGTACTCAGTGTGCCAGCCTTGGAATCCGTTGTCGGCAGCCACGGCCCGCAGGTCGTCCACGTTCCGGCGGACGACCCGCGGGCCAGCCTTCGTATCGTGTTCACGCTCGATACAGCAGTGTACATCCACCACTGCCAACGATTCTGTATCGGTCAGCGTCGTCGCTTTGATTGTCTTGACGCTTCGCCCACACCGCTGGAGGTAGTGTTGTGAGGCTTGATTCCGTTCAAAGAACGTGCTGTCCAGTGCGACGTGGCCAGACTGCGGGTTTTGTTGCGCTGAAACGCGCAGCAACGCCCGCCAGACATACATCGCGTAGCGGTCGAACGAGTGGTAGAACGTGGTTGGATCAGGCGGCGCATCCGGGTGAACGCCGAGGTGGTCGCAGACCGCCGGCATGAGGCTCAGCCGGT
>JAQCMZ010000033.1 GCA_028274825.1 Haloferacaceae archaeon | reverse complement strand
GAAATGTGCGACTAGCAGACCCTACTTTACAGCATCCTGAAAGGATCGATCACAGACATACTCAGATAAATTGACACCGGCTCGGCTCCCCTCACGGCGAGTGTCAGTGGATCAATCAATGACAGACAATAGTAGTATGATTCCCTGGTTCTGGAGAAGCGTTGGATAAAGATGCCTATGCTCCCGGCTGGGTCGCTTCCCGTCTGCTGATATTGGTCAAGACAGCTTCGGGAGCCTGAGCTGGTTCGTCTCTCGGTGGACCAGTTCGGTCCTGAATGGGTGGATTCGTAGTGAGCACTGTGAGTCGTTACCACCGTGATGATTCGTCTCGGTCATGAGAGCCGCTAATTGATTGATATTACTGGTTTAGAAGCCTGAACGGGTTTCTTTCGACATCCTCAATGAACCGATTCGCAGTAATCACTGTCAGGGGCTGCCGCTTTGCACCACTGTGAGACACAGATAGTGGGTCTGGTGGGCTAGATTGGAATCAGCTGAAGTCGAGGAGTTCAGTTTGGTATCGTCATATGAGGTTTACTCGACTCGACCGCCAGACACAGGGGGCTTTTCACCTCTGGGAGGATAGTCAGGATATGGTGCGGAACGTAGCTGGGATTATGTCCGAACTCGAAGACAAGGATTTTTATCTGCTGTCGGGCATCGAGCAGGGGATGCGCTTCGCGGAGTGGGTTCGCCACAACAAGCTCCCGGATTACGCCGATATGGCGCCCGAAGAGGTGGATTACCGGCTCAATCGGTGCACGGATCGGGAGCTGGTCCAGCGAAAGACCATCCAATACGAGGGATATCAACTCGAAGTCGAGGGATATGACGCACTGGCGCTGCGAACATTTGCCGAGCGGGAGACGATCACAGGCGTCGGTGCTCCGCTAGGTGTGGGGAAGGAGGGAGACGTGTTCGAGGCGGAGTCGTACCGGCCGTTCGCACTGAAATTCCATCGCGAGGGATACACCCAGTTCCGCGAAGTAATGAAAGAGCGGGACTACACGTCTGACCGCGATCACATCTCCTGGCTGTATACCGCACGGAAAGCCGCCGAACGAGAGCTGGAAGTACTCGAAGACCTGTACCCGGATGTCTCGGTCCCGCGGCCGATCGACGGGAATCGCCACGCGATCGTGATGGAGAAGTTCGACGGTGTCGAACTGGGTCGAGCAGCATTAGAGCCTGACCAGGTCGTGGGCGTTCTCGATCTGATTCTCAGAGAATTCGCCGACGCGTACGATGCCGGGTGGATCCACGGTGACTTTTCAGAGTATAACGTCGCCGTCGGCGAGAGCGGGATAACTGTCTTCGACTGGCCACAAGCGACGAGTGTCGATCACCCGAACGCACGAGAGCTGTTAGAGCGGGATATTGAGAATCTCGTCGGCTACTTCAGCCGGAAGTATCCCAACCAAACCTCATCGGCCAACCTCAGGTCACTCTGTGACGATATCGAGACCGCTGACTTCGACACAGTACGAGAATACGCATCGGAGTGAAATCAGTTTCTCCGGGCGTGTTTGCGGGTAACTGGTTTCGTGAGGCTGGAAGGTGAGATTACAGTAGGGCTATCCAGGCTGTGATGCGTAGAATCGGCCGAACGAGAGAAGACTGGTTCAGACTGCTCACCCATCACGGATTGTTGGTGGATTCTGAATACCGCAGCCGACTGTTGACGCCCTTCACCGGTGGTGCCACTCGAGTATCATGAGGTATCCTGATAGCGTTGTATTCAGCATACTAGTGAGTTCGATACTGTTTGATCTACTTCGTCGGAAGCCTCCTGGCTGGTCTGAATCAACTCACCCCCTCGACAGCCTTCACCAGGGCTGATTGGACGCTTCTCCGAGAAGTACTCACCAGGATTGAGCGCTCTCCTGAGAAGCACGAGTCCCGCTACTTGGGGGTTGCACGGGTTGCTGTTGCTTTGAACGACGCGACTATCTGCCGACCCGACTCGAGTTCGAGCCGCTCTCGACTGTCTTCAGTCACGAGAGCGTACAGAAGGTCTTCGGCCCCCACATCCACAGATACCAGCGAAATCGCGTCACCGCGGTCGATACTGTGGACGTGCCCGTCGAATCGGTTCCGGGCACTTGTCGCGCTCTCAGTTGGAGTCTCACCCGGATCGTGCAGTGTTACCGTATCCGCACGGAGACTCACCTGCACCATGTCGGTGTTCGGAGGGACAATCGCCCGGACAGCTCCAGCGACGGTCATCACAGTCCCGAGTTCGCCAGTCCGTCTCTTGACGGTCCCGTCAATCACTGCTTCGGTAGTTTCCGCAACCGACGAGTATCCCGCACGAAGCCGCTCGAATCGGGAGAGTAACTCGTGTGCGTCGCCAGTGAGCGTGCTTCCGCCACCGCCAGATCCTCCGCGTTGGCGTTCGACGAGCGTCCCGAACGCCTCTTCGAGGACAGTTATACGCTGGTGCGATCGGGAGTAGGACCGACCGAGCTCGTCAGCAGCGTTATGAATCGACCCAATCTCGTCGACAGCTTCCAGCAGCGACGCGTCCTCCTGGGTGAATTCCACGCTATCTGCCTGAAGTCGTGCGTCGAAGCCTGCGTCCATGCAATGTCACGACGGGCAGGCAGCAAAACAATTATCTCGATATGTTACTGACAGCACATCGGATTCGTCATCTCGCCCCAGAAGATCACCCAGCAGGGTCGATCGGCAGCCGTGCTCGAAACCTCTGACTTCCGATTCATCTGCGATTGGTTGGTCCCCGAATTCGGTGACTGGCACGCCAGCTTCACGGCAAATTCGATGTCGATCTAGTAGCGGGAAGACTCCCCCGGCGCGAGAATTGTCTCCACGGACAACTGGTGGGAAGTACTCTTGCGAGGGGGCGTCACTATCGGTCATTACAGCCGAGGCGTTTGCCAGGTCGCCGCCGGTCATGTGGGCAGAGATCTCGATCACCCTCCCGAGAAACCGTCTCCACCGGTGTTAGTATCGTTCTGGTCGAAACCGACCGCACTCGGCCGAGTCACCGGCCCCTGTCGGTGATTGCGGGTCTGATTCGATTCCCTCCCGACAGGAGTCTCGACCCCCGTAAGATGCTGGCTATAAACCATATAACACTATATCAAATGGACAGCCACTGCCAGTAACGCTTTCGCGGAGTGAATCAGTTCCGAATTAAACACCGTCGGGTTGTGGCCTTCTCTGGGGTCGGGCATCGATATTGAAGCTTTCTGACCCAATCTGGCGAGAAAACGTCCAAAATGCCGCGGCTACTGGCTCTTCAGAGGCGATTGCTTCGACAGGTCTGAGATTTGCGGTGCACATAAGCAGGGCAGTATCGTCGAAGTCCTCATAATTGATGATAAAGCGCACTTTTTGTTGCATCGCTTCGCCTGTTTCTCCGGTCTCGCCGCGCTGGAATCGGTCATGCGCTGCTTGTTGGTGGGTTTCACCTGCTGGAACGTGATTTTCAGTGTGTTTTCAGTAATGGTTGTTTTCGACTCTGCTGAAGAACCGGTCTCTGAGTTCTATCATCCCTGAGAACTCGATTTCTGTGATGCAGTCCGGTGTATGTTGCTCGTGGCGACCGACAAATTTGTTGTCGTCGTCGCGTAGAATTGTGTCCTCATCGTCTGTGTAGCCGTAACGGAGCGCGTGGCGGTATCCACTCGGATACTGTGAACCGTCGGATTTGGTGCTTTTCGCCGGATGTCACGGGTTCTGACGCGAGGTTCAATATCCCCTCCCACCGTATGACCAATCAAGACACGACGATATAGAGCCCATAGTAATGACGTATGTGATATTTTTTGTGTTGTATTCCCTCTCATATCAAAGATTCACAACAATCCCCATGTGCGATTTGTGACGATTTGCACTCCGTCGAGGACCGCCAACAGACCCGCCACCGGACGAGAGAGGCGGCCAATATGAAACAACGCTCACTACTCCGGTCGGGTAGATCGTGAGAACCCGCGAGACCACGCTGATCGGCCACTTACACTGGACCAGACCGTGAGGCTCCGCGTTGGAGACGGCGTGGATTCCCGAGTGGCAAGAATTTGACTCACCCGTTGCCCCAAGATACCGCTAAATGGTTGCCGCAGGAGAGAGTACCCCGCAGTCACATGGTGTCTCTACCAGAGAAATCGTGGTCACCTGCGTGGATCGGTGCCGCTACCCCCGGGCACACGCTGTGACCGCTCGTCGCCGCTGTCTCCGACTCAATGAGATCAATGACTGAGCAGAGCAGAATCACTGAAGAACACCCTGTATACTCCGCCCGTTATTGAACAATTGTTAGTGTGTATTGACATCTGTGGAATCATGATTGGAGATGACATAACCGAAAATCTCGACATTGGACCAGTGGACGATCTCGCAAACACCATCGCCAGCGGCGAACTCGAGCTTGATCTCGCCGAGACGCAAGACGCTGAGGAACTGCGAGAGTTCGTCAGATTAGCAGAGAAAGGCGAACTTGGCCCGATCGACTCCGAGTTGGAGGCTCAAATCGACGTCGTGCGATCGATTCTCGGCGAGGAAGCTGAATAGGGAACCAGCCAGAATCGGGCACTATACCCAGAGGTGTGAGTAGCATCAAACTCGATTGGTGCCTACAATGTTCTGATCAAATCACTCAGACTCGAGTGTGAAGTCACTGCGACAATCGCCGCCTCAACGCGAATCACGTCGTAGGGACAAAAAACGCGCCTCAAACGAAATGACTTGGCGGTTGAACACGGATATCGCGGTCAACAACGACGCGAGTGCGCCGATAACTGACGTTGCCGACAACAGGGTTGTCAACGGTCTGTTTAATCTACTGGCTGGCTCAACACGGAGACTCGTACAGTAACCAGCTCAGTTCAGTGAGGAGCTATCAGCGGTGCAACGGACATGAGGACGACAATGATCTCTACAGATTGTCACGGTGAGTGCCTCGGGGTCGTTCGGAACTCTGTGATTTCCGTGCTGACGAGACTCGACGATTCTCAACCCACGTGACCCCGAGAGTGAAGCCGACACGGGCAAATGTCAAATGATGCAGCGGTGATATTTAGAGAACAATCTCAACGACGGATCACTAATCATGATCCACCGCTAACTGGAATAGACCGTCTGGAAACGTGGTCCATCTCACAATTACTCTGTGAGCGTGCGACGAGGGTCTCAACGGGATTAATGGAGGCTCCGACCCTCACGGACGCACCGAACGTTCGGCTGTTCATTTCAACCGACCCAGCTGGGCAGGTTGAGGAGGATTATAATTACCGCTGGGCGCGGTGTGGTCACAAAACAGTGAGGCTTCCATGGTGTCGATGTGCAGTGAAACGGGATCCGAATCTTTCCCAGCGATGGTGAGTCGAATACCTCTCGGCGGCCACTCTAATCAGCCGCGGGTAGTCTCTTCGAGAACCCGGCAGCAAGTATTCCCGAAACAGATCTGTATTCGTCGAGTTGTCCTGATGATATTGTGCTCAGGTGGTAAGATCAGCCAGTCCGTGACCTGAGTTCTTCAGCGGCAATTTCAGCTGTTTCGGCTGCCGGCACACACAGAAAGCTGTCAGAGCACTCTGGTTAAGTAGTTCAGTCGGTGTCGGTGTCACCGGCGAGTTAGCCAATTCTGCTTGGAGAAACTCTGGTAATACTCTATCACAGTCACTGTGATCTCTACATCAACTTCACAGTGGACCGGCACTTGACATACATCACCGCATTGAGAAACTGACCGTGTCGATTTCAGATGGTACCATGGACAACGCTGAGTATCCCGCCTCTCACTTACTGACATTCCCGGCCTCGTTTTACTATCATTCTTGATATAGATGTAAAAACTGAGACCTCACCAACACCTGAAAGCCGGTTAATAACTGTTACTCCTGAGCGTACATCTGAACGTCATACTCGTTTTCTGTATTGGTTATCCAGACCGTCTCGTGGCGGTCCAGCAGATCAGATATCGCCCGCCCGATTTCTGCTCGAGAGCGATCCGTTTTCGCCTCAAGAAGCGGTTGTGTGCTCTTTGGACGGGAACTAGCGAGCAGGAACTGAACATCATATCCCGAGTCGCCCTGGACAGCTTTGATCAGTTCGGAGGAGTCAAGAAGCTCGACCGAGATACGACCTATCTCTGTCCGAGATCGATTCGTCTTTGCTTCTGTGAGGGGTTGATCGTCGGTCATTCGTTCACTTTGTCCAGAAGATCCACAGGTTCGTAATCTTTGATCAAGTTCCGGGCAACGGTGCGGCGCTGAATCTCGGAGGTCCCTTCTCCAATCCGACGGATCCGTGCCTCTCGGTACCACCGTTCTAGCGGAAGCTCCTTATCGACCCCTTTACCGCCATGAATCTGAATTGCTTTGTCCAGAACATCACCGAGCACCTCAGAAGACTGGAGTTTGACCATCGAGATTTCGTGCCGCATGTCTATATCTCGATCAGCTTTCCAGGCACAGTCATAGAGTGCTAGCCGGGCACTGTGAATATCGACTGCAGAGTCAGCGATCATCCACTGTATCGCTTGCCGCTTTGATATCTCCTTGCCGAATGTTTCTCGCTCCCTCGAGTATTCCAGGGCCATTTCCATCGCCTCGGTGGCGACACCAATATGTTGTGCGGAGTACGTCACCCGGCCGGACCGAACACCGCTGGCAGCGAGATCAAACCCGTCACCAACCTCCGTGAGACGGAATGCATCGTCAATCCGGAGATCAGTGATGGATACTTTGAACGGATCAAATGGCCGAATGACATCCATCTGGCGTTCCATCTCCCAGCCATCGTTATCGCTGTCGATCAAAAAGCAGGTGATCCCCTCATCGCTACCATCGACGGTTGTCTTAGAAAATAAGATTCCGTAATCACACCATCCCGCATCGCCGATGTAATGTTTTTGCCCATTTATGACCCACTCATCACCGTCTTTGACCGCTCGAGTTTCCATACTCGTCGGGTCAGACCCGGCCGCCGGCTCCGTGAGAGCGAAACAGCTCTGTAACTCTCCCCGCAGCGTCGGCTCAATGAAGCGATCCATGAGAAAGTCGCTTGCAGTATCGAGATACACTTCGGGGGATCCGACCCTGATACCTGGCGTTAATTTGACCCCTCCGAGTCCGGGATTGTACAGGCCGAGCCTATGCTTTGACAGTTCCTCAAGAGAGATCACGCGACCAAGAATACCAATTCCCCTGCCGCCGTACTCCTCGGGGATTCCCATCGCCCAGAGTCCCTGTTTTTTGGCTTTTTCTTGCAGTGTCTCCTCGTCTTTTTTCGGAATGTGGGTCGCGTCCGGATCGATTCCCTCCAGTAGGGGCTCCATTTCATTCTCTCTGAACTCTCTCACGCTCTCTCGGAGCATCTGATGTTTTTCAGACAAGTCGAAATTCATCGATTCTACACTATTAATGCTTAATCTTAAAGCTGTCCTTGTCAACTCCTAACACGGAACGCGAGAGCGTAGGATGCGCAACATTAGATCACTCTCACGACATATCAGCACAATTTCGCTTGCGGGAGGCAGCGTAATTTTGAAACACCCCCCCGTGATCCGGTTGGGCTTTCCTGAGATTGCCCCTGCAATGTGTAGGGTCACGATGACATTCAGCAGGCCCCATGAGAGAGTTCGAGAAGACTCGTAGCGACCTCCAAGCGTGCGACACTCAATCAGCCCATCGAACGCTCCAGCAAGTGAATGGTCGGGAGGACGAGCACGTGAAGCACATTCTGCACTCAGTGGCCAGCGGAATTGTGAAGTCCCTCGGGGACAAGCCCCAAGGCTTCACCGTCTTGACCGCACGTCCCAAAACGGGGCATGCCATCTGAGGCGACTGTAATTCCCCTCGAGCTTCCCAAGATGGGTCAGCTGGAATTGACACCCGAACGCTCGGTGCGTCCGTGAGGGCGGCTCCACTCCGCCCGACAACTCCCGTCGCACCACGCCACAGACGTGGATTGTGAGAGG
>JAQCMZ010000030.1 GCA_028274825.1 Haloferacaceae archaeon | reverse complement strand
CCAGACGATCGATCTCATGTGGGGAGCGACGCTCACGCGATTCCTCTCGTTGTCGGCGAAACAACGCGGCGAGGACTTCATCTCTGTCGGCCGTGTGCAGAGCCCGACACTGCGGCTGTTAGTGGAGCGCGAACGGGCGATCCGGGCATTCGACCCTGAATCCTACTGGGAACTGACCGGTGCAGTGAGCAACTCCGCGGCGGATTCGTTCCAGATGCAGTTTTTTTATCAGAATCCAGACGGCACTGAGGCCGAGCGGGTCTGGGACGAGTCTGTATCGATGATTCTCCTGGACGCGCTGGAGTCGACTGATGAAGTAGTCGTCAACAATGTCTCGCGCCGGACGCAAACAGACGAGCCGCCAGCACCGTTTGACACCACACAGTTCATCAGTGCCGCCGGGTCACTGGGTTACTCCGCCCAGCGGGGGATGAGTCTGGCCGAGGAACTCTACACCGCGGGATACATCACGTATCCCCGGACCGATAACACAGTTTATCCAGACGATCTTGAGCCGCGTGAGTTGGTCAAGTCATTCCAGGGGACGCAGTTCGCCGACGCTGCCGAAACACTGCTGGACCGCGATGAACTAACGCCGACGAAAGGCGACGAGGAGACCACTGACCACCCCCCGATCCACCCGACTGGGGAACTCCCGTCGCGTGGTGACCTCTCGACAGACGAGTGGGACGTGTACGAACTGGTGGTGCGGCGGTTTTTCGCGACGGTAGCGTCTCCAGCCGAGTGGGAGCGGCTCCGTGTGGTCGCAAGGGCCGGCGAAGAAGCCAGCCGAATCGCCGCCAACGCCGATCCCACCGCAGCGCTTCAAAACGGAGACGAGGCCAGTGACGTCGGAGATAGCCCCGAAGCGCCGTCACTAATCGCCAATGACGGACTTCGGCTGAAAGCAAACGGGAAGCGGCTGGTCACCCCGGGGTATCACGCTGTTTATCCGTACGTTTCTTCCAGCGAAACGATCGTTCCCGACGTTGAGCCTGGGGACAGACTCACGATCGACGAGACAGAGTTGGACGGCAAGGAGACTCAGCCACCGCGGCGCTTCGGCCAGTCACGGCTGATCAAGACAATGTCAGATCTGGGGATCGGGACGAAATCGACCAGACACAACACCATCGAGAAGCTGTACGACCGAGACTATGTCGAGTCGAACCCACCACGGCCGACCAGACTCGCGGAGGCGGTCGTCGACGCCGCCGAAGAGTTCGCCGATCGGATCGTTAGCGAGGAGATGACGGCACAACTCGAATCCGATATGACGGCAATCGCAGAGGGACACAAAGACTACGAGGAGGTGACCGCGGAATCGCGAACCCTGCTGGAGAAAGTGTTTGATTCGCTGACCGACTCTCGAGAGGATATCGCCGACCACCTTCAGCAGTCATTGAAAGCCGACAAGACTCTCGGCCCGTGCCCTGAGTGTGGCTCCGCCTTGTTAATCCGACAGGCAGGAAATGGGTCGTCCTTCGTCGGCTGTGACGGCTATCCTGACTGCGAGTACACGCTCCCGCTGCCCTCGACAGGGAAACCGCTCGTGCTGGATCAAAACTGTGACTCTCATGAACTCAGCCACGTGAGAATGCTGGCCGGCCAGAAGACGTTCGTCCACGGCTGTCCGCAGTGTAAAGTCGATGAAGCAGATGAGCAAGAAGACCAGGTGATCGGTGTCTGCCCGGAGTGTGGCCAGCAGGCAGGTGGAGACCTCGCGATCAAGCAACTTCGGTCCGGATCCCGATTGGTCGGGTGTAGCCGGTATCCAGACTGTGAATACTCTCTGCCACTTCCCCGCCGTGGTGAGATTGAACTGACAGACGACCGCTGTGAGGACCACGACCTGCCAGAACTGTACATCCACGCTGAGGATCCGTGGGAACTCGGATGCCCGATCTGCAATTATCGAGAGTATCAGGCTCGCGAAAACGGCTCTGAACTCCAGGCAATCAACGGGATTGGTGAGAAGACGGCCGAAAAACTCGAGACCGCTGGAGTCACAGACATTTCGGCGCTAAAAACCGTCGATCCCGAGGACCTTGCGGAGAAGGTCGATGGTGTCGGGAGTGAGACTGTTCAACAGTGGCAAAACGAGGTCGCGTGACTGAAACAGTAAACTGCTACTGACAGCGTTTCCTGGCTCTCAGGATAGACCCCCCGGCTGATAGCCTCCTACAGTAGTGGTTGCGAAATTCCCGACCACGGGCCGGGTAACTCGTGACGGGACGAGCCCCACTCGGAGGCGGTGAAATTTTGACATCCTCCTCGCGCGTCGGCGAGGATTCCCACGGCACTGCACCGCTGATGTGGGATAGTGTGGGTTGTCGCCCTCCGACATGGAACGCGACTGGCTGTGCCACGCAGCCGGGACTCCTCTCCTCTCCTCGACACGAGGATTCAGAGTTACTTGTGCTCACTGCGCCCTGTGTTCCAGCACAGAACGGGTGTTTCTGCCTGCAATCAGTGCACCCCGATATTGGCCGATTACACGGGCGGGCAGACCGCCTCGGTTGCTATCACACACTTCTTTAAATGAATTAACTCTGTCGCAGTTGAATTAATACTCACGAGAGTCGGATTCATCCCCGCGCAGCCGCAGGGCTTTCTCCTCGTTTCTCCGTAATGATACGACTACCGAACGCCGACAGAGTGCCCATCTCGCCCGGTGTCGGCTTCATTCTGCGAGTACCCGGGGTTTTCGCCTCGAAACGCTGTCAGTGACCCGTGGAGAGAGTTGACCACCGAGTTCGCGAACTGCTGAGTGGGACATGAATTAAGCCTCAAGCCTGGGATCGTCGACGGTGAACAATCACAGGTGTCTCTCAATCGGCCATCTCTGGGTCGTGTGCGTGCTGAGTCAGTGTCTCCAACTCGACCGTGGAGAGAGCGGACTGGTTTGTTCCTGCCAACACGACAGGGGGAGCCGAGTCTGTCTCCAGTGCCTCTGCCCAGCGAGACACACAGACACACCACCGGTCGCCCGGTTCTAGCCCCGGGAATCCGTACTCCGGGCGCGGAGTGATAAGGTCATTTCCCTGCTGCCGGCTGTACGTCAGAAATTCTTCAGTCATAACAGCACAGATTTCGTGACAGCCGCGATCCTGCGGGTGGGTGCGACAGTATCCGTCTCGGGCAAACCCTGTCTCGGGGTCGGTCCCACAGGGCTGGAGCGGCTCTCCGAGAACATTCTGGTCGGCCGGATCAGCAGCGTCGTCTTTGGTTGCCATTAACTGATTCTGGTGGCTGGGAAGCATAATCGTTGGGCAATTGACCTCAATCCCTGCTGATCTCAGTATCGGGACTGCCCGCGAAGTCGTTGGGGACTTCTCGGAGAAACTCTGTGTGCCCTGAAAACGTTCTGTCGGCGCTTCATGTCGAGAATCAAGCGGTAGTGCAGAGAGCACACGGTGTGTGAGTATTGATGTTGTCCTGCGCGGATACCGCTACATCAGGTGAGTGAGACCACACATGATCTGCAATCTCGGGGTTTTAAGAATCTGTCCGAATAGTGTGTGTCGTCTCCTTGCCGACCGCACGACTCACGTCGCCCCGTCAGTTCACGAGAAGGGGACTTCGCCTGCAAAAGTTAATACCTCCTGCCGCATTCCCCTGTGTAATGAGCAGACCGTGGTCAGAGTGGGATCACGTCCTGAAAATCGACCCCGACAAGAGTCTCCGTGGCGAGGAGACGTTTGCCGATGTTGCCCGGACGGGGACGGACGCGATCGAAATTGGTGGGACACTTGACGTGACAGCCGATAAGATGTCTCGGGTGGTGAGCGCCTGCGCGGAGTATGATCTACCCCTCTATCAGGAGCCCTCCAATCCGGGTGTTGTCATCGAATCGCCGGCTCTGGAGGGATATCTCGTTCCAGTCGTTTTCAACGCTGGCGACCAATTCTGGATCACTGGGGCCCACAAAGAGTGGGTTCGAATCGCTGGCGATATTGACTGGCAGCGCACACACATGGAGGCGTATATCGTGTTGAATCCCGATGCGTCGGTCGCGGGACTGACCGAGGCTGAGTGCGATCAGTCACCTGAAGACGTGGCCGCGTACGCGACAGTTGCAGAACGGTTTTTTGGCCAGGAAATCGTCTATATCGAGTACTCGGGGATGTTCGGCAGCCCAGAAGTAGTAGGTGCAGCGTCGACTGCACTCGAGGAGGCAACGCTGTTTTATGGGGGCGGAATCCACGATTACGACACTGCCAACCGGATGGGAGAGCACGCAGACGTTGTCGTTGTCGGGGACTTACTCCACGAGGAGGGCTGTGACGCCGTTCGCAAGACGGTCGAAGGGGTAAAAGACGCCCACTCCTGAGACTGGCTGTTTCCGCTTCTCGCGTGACGGAGTCGCTTCCAAATACTTAATCTCACTACCTACGAAATCCAGCGTATGCAACATCTTATCGTTCGTGGGGACCCGGGAATCCGTAAGGATGCCGTGATCGAATACGAGGGTGAAGAGAAAATCTGCTTTTCAGTCAACCGACAGGGCGATTACCACGGCCCTGATGAGCCGCAACTCTGGTGTCTAATCGGGAGTGCAGACGAACGCAACGACTTCGAAAAGCGCAATTACGTCTCACACTGGCTGTCGGTAGATTCTGTGGATGCCGGGACGGTGACTGTGATCGAGAATAAAGGCGACCTTGCGATATGAATTCTTAGCGGGTATCATGCAGTCGTCTATCCCATCTCGCCAACCTGGGCTGAGCAGAAACCACCCAACTTCCACCTCTGATTCAGTCGATAGACTCAACATCGGCTCTCCGCTAGTAAATTTATGACTCTCCAGGAGATCAGTCGCGAGGATACTGAAGATCCGACACTGATCCGTCAGGCCTACGAGAACACGCTTCAGGAGGCGATTACACAGGCTGGTGCCGACACCATCGCCAGCGAGACAACAGTGGAAGCCGACCGTATCGCGGCAATTACTGACGGCAATATCGGAGACCTCCGGTTACGACAGGCAGCAGAAATCGCGGCCGTTAGGAGTGACGTGGCCGCTGATACCATCATCGCAGAGATTCGAGACGACCTTTTGATGGGGATGGCGACAGCGGTACTTGACGTGGACACGGTCGCTGCAAAGACGGATCTTGATCTCACCGGCCAAGAAATCCAGCAAGCACTCGAGGGACGAACCCGCATGACGATGACCGAGTTGTCGGGCATCCAGGCGGTTATCTCGACACGAAAATGAGTACCGTCATCGTCGGATGCGGGTATATTGGCCTGGAACTGGGGAGACAACTCCGCAGGACCCGTGACGCTGATCCAGATCCCGAAGATTCCAACAGGGTTGTCGGTGTCCGGCGGTCAGACTCGGGGCTCGATGCAATCCGAGAGGCCGGCCTCACTCCCGTCCGGGCAGACGCGACCGATCCCGAATCACTCACAACCCTTCCCGATGCGGAGATCGTGGTGTTTGCAGCGAGTTCTGGCGGCCGCGGCGCCAGCGCTGCCGAGCAGATTTACGTGACGGGGTTAACCAACGTTATCGAAGAATACGCCTCTCGTGATGACCCCCCATCCCGGCTCGTGTACACCTCCAGCAGTGGCGTCTACGGTGACCACGATGGCGGCTGGGTCGACGAATCTACTCCCATTGCTCCGACGACAGCGAAAACGCAGGTGCTGGCGGAAGCCGAGAGAATCGCTCTCGAGGTGACAGACAACTCCGGGATCGACGGGACCGTGGTCCGATTCACGGGGCTGTACGGTCCTGGTCGATACCGTCTCGACCGATATCTCGACGGCCCCGTGACAGAGGGATATCTTAATATGATTCACCGAGTCGACGCGGCGGGATCGATACGGTTTCTCCTCGAGAAGGATTGCGCGCGTAATGAGACCGTCCTTGCAGTTGATGACGAACCTGCGAATAAGTGGGCGTTCGCTGACTGGCTCGCTGATGCGTGCGGCTGTGACCTTCCAATGAAACAGACGAAAACTGAGCGGCTTGCTGACAGTGATCTGTCGGAACCCGCTCGTCGCCGAATCCAAACTAGTAAACGGTGTAGTAATGAGTACCTTCGCTCGCTCGGGTACAAATACGTGTATCCCACGTATAAGGAAGGCTACCGGACGGCGATACGCACGCGCCGAGCCAGTGACTCAACTACCGGTGGCTCCGAGACACCACTCAACGACTAATCGTCGAGTCAAGTCAAGTCAAGTCGAGTCGAGTCGATTGGACTACCGCTCTGTGAGATGTGAGACTCTCCTGTCTGGCCTCCACAGCACCGAGAGAGCCACCACAGCTGTGATGTCGCTCACGCAGTTTACACAGGTGCGAGGAGACTGTCCCGAGGTCGGACGGAAATCGAAGAAGAGTGATGACGAGAATCGGCGATTCTCGATGGATGAGCTCGGGGTTGAATCCGACACCTCACAATGCACACTCTGAGGATTATCGAGACACACTCACGCGTGTGACGACGCAATCGTCGTCTGGCTGAGAGTCCGAAAACAAGGGCAACGACTCGTCGTCGCTATCACGGAGGTTTGGGAGACGCCGAATCCACGCTTGTGGAGACTGGAACCGCTGTGTCCAAGATGGATGCAAGTTCCGTCGCAGAAGCAAGAAGCCTCGGGGTCGGACGGAACTCTTCGAGGAGTGATGACGAGAATCGGCGATTCTCGACGGATGACCTGACCCCGAGGCACTTCACTGCGGAGCAGATCGAGTATTTGGGGGGTGCCCTCGAGCCGGTTCACAGAGTGACGCGTTGACTGATATTCACTCACGACTGAACTTGTGGCTTCTCGTGCTGCTTTTCGGGTAGGCTGAGCGTAACTCTCAATATCGTCGATGCGACCGCCATTTCAGCTCTCGTGACCCCGCTCAGCCGCCGGAGACTGCCCGGTCACGTCTATACACAAACCAATGATTTAGTCGCTGGAAACACAAGCATACTTATGTCAAGTGATGACGGCAGTGTCTCTGTTGGCGAGGTTCCCTCGCCAGACGACGGGACTGCCGACCCAGTTCAGATTGGTGTCGCACTCGTGAGTGCGCTCGTGTTAGGTGCCGGTGGATTGCTTCTGGGCGGGATTCTTCTGATCATTGTCGTATCGGTGCTCCGCGGTGGGTTCGGGTGGGAGCCTTCTGACGCCTCGGTTCTCGTGTTGAGTCTCGTCTTCGTGCAGGGGGTCGGCTGTGCGGGCGTTGCTCTAAGCTACGTGCGACTCCGCTCGCGTATCAGTGGCTTTGTCTCGAATCTTCTTGGGACAGTGTCTCGCTCTGGATTCGGTATTGGTGCCCGAATCCCCTCGCTGACAGAGCTGGGAATTGCTCTGGGTGGGTACGTGCTCGCGATTGTCGGTGCAATCGTGGGGAATTTCATCGTCTCTGCGTTCGTTGATGCTGAAACTGGAACGAATCAGGCTGCGGAAGTCGGCATGCAGAATCCGGAAGTCCTTCTCCTGTTGATTCCAGCTTCGTTCCTCCTTATCGGCCCCGGCGAAGAGATGCTGTTCCGCGGTATCGTGCAGGGACGTCTTCGTGAGGTGCTGAGTGCTGTCCCTGCGATCCTGATCACTGCTGCGTTTTTCGCGGCGATTCACTTTTTCGCACTCACTGGCGGGAGTGTCACAGGGAATCTCGCTGCTCTCGGAGTGTTGACGCTCCCGAGTCTCGTCTTTGGCGCCGCATACGAGTACACCGATAATATCGCTGTTCCGTCGCTCATCCACGGTGCGTACAACGCGACACTGTTTTCGCTGCTGTACGTCGCAGTCCAGTTTGGCGGTGATCTCCCGACTGGCGTGTTCTAATCGGTCCATTACACGAAATCGAGGAGAAAGCCCACGAGATGTCGTGGGATGAATCCGACAACCCCTCCACAAACCATCCTCGATAGCCGACCGAGGGTTGAATGAGTCGTAACAGCTAATATAAATTGCTGTCTATCTATCGGTATACCACGGGGGTACAGTCCAGAGCGAACGTCGGTTCACAACCTCCACTACCACTTCGTGTGGTGTCATCAATCTTCTGATTGACTGCTTGCAAATCGGAGATTTGCAATGCCCGAAGTACCGCAACCCGGTGCTGACCGATGGGGTCGCTAACCGGCTTGAACAACTCATCGAAGAGAAAGCCGACGAACTCGCCCTCGACATTCTCCGACTGGCAATCCAGCCCGGCCACCTACACCTGTTCATCACGGGCAACCCGAAACTCGCACCGAACAAAATCATCCAACAACTCAAAGGCTACACCTCGCGGAACCTCCGCGAGGAGTTCGACTTCAGCCTCCCCTCGCTGTGG
>JAQCMZ010000028.1 GCA_028274825.1 Haloferacaceae archaeon | reverse complement strand
CGCAGGCGACTGTCAGTCCCCTCGAGCTCCCGCGGTGGCGGTCGGCTGGAATTCACACTCGAACACTCGCTGTGTCCGTGGAGGTCGCTCCACCACGACCCGACAACTCCCGTCTCACGCCCAATGGACGGGTTTGAAAGGAGTCGCATTTCCAACCCGTCAAACGACCGCATCACAGTAAGGTCGTTAATGCCCGTCACGGTCGGTGAATCCCTATACGGGTCGTGATAGATTACACAGTTTGACGGGCTTCACTCTCGGGGTCATCCGTCGAGAGACGCAGTCTCTCGTCATCACTCTTGTTCGATTTCCGTCCGACCCCTCACACTCGCCCTACTCAGCCTGTAGACCGCCGTTTCGGGGACAGTTCGGGACTCGGAGACGAGACGGCGCTCGCCTCCCACGATCCGGGTTCCGCCGTCACGTACCGGGGGCGATTATACAAACCAGCCCCGGATCGAAGGCATCTGTTCGTCGAGTACGGAGAAGCGTACCCGGCAGCGCTAAATCCCCGTGCGGCCGCTGGGCCGGAAGGTATTGTACGTCGTGAAGTTCCGGCGGGAGATAGGACAGACGTAGACGGTTTCGTTGGTCCAGGAGGCTGCCTCGACGGGGCATCGCGCGCGCGGACCGCATCCGGGTCGGTCATCTGCAGGCGCACGGAGTACGAGCGGTTCTGGTTGAACTTAGCCCGGTCTGTTCGTCCGTGAGCGCAAGTGCCAGCGTCCCAGTGGGTGTTTCCCGCCTGCCGACCCCGCCGACACCGTTACGCCCCGCCAGGACTCGCCCCACACGGGAATTTCGGGTCGCCAGCCTCGAAGAACCAGCGGTACACGCGGGTCGCGGATTCACTCCCCGCTGCCGCTGCAGACGAGCACCGGCCGGTCCGTCCCGAGGATGACTGCCTGGGTGACGCTCCCGAACAGCACTTTCTCAGTCGGCGAGCGTTTCCGGCCCGCGGTGATGATGAGGTCTGCGTCGCGCTGTTCGGCGAGGTTCAGGATGCTCTCGGCGGGGTCGCCGCTTGCCTCCTCCAAGGTGACGGTGATCCCCGATTCCTCCAGACGCTCCTGTGCGCGCTGGACGGACGCGACCTGCATCACGGATGCGCCCTCCGGGTTCTCGGTAAAATCGTGTAACAGCGTTGCGTGGACGGACTCGAACTCCAGTGGCATGTCCGTTATCGTATCGGCCTGTGCGATAGCGCGCTCCTCGTTCTCGTCGATGCCCACCACGATTTCGTACATATCTGTTTGTATGGTTTCCGAGGGTTTAGTTCCGATGTCGCGGGTGTCAGTCCCGGCTGAGTTGACATTTGCGTCCCTGTTCGACTACCATCTCGAGCGATCAAAAGAAGGCGAAATATGACCCGATGCCGGCGAACATGAACAGGTGCTAGACCAACCGGGGCCCTCGAGGACCGGCAGGTATGTCCGGCGCAGCAGTTTCTCGATGACGCTCCCGAGGATGACCCGCGAGAGTCCCAAACCGGCCGTGTGACCTCATCACGACGAGGTCCGTATCGTTTCCCTTGACGAACTCCCGGATGGCGCGGGCGGACAGGCCCGCGATGGCGTGTTCCCTGATCGGGATCCCGTCTCCGTGTTCCTCGCCGGCCTGGAGGACGCAGCCTGTGGCCGCCTCCGCGTCCTCACGGACTTCAGTCATCCCGTCCAGGCTGCCCTGACGGAGGAATCCCTGCCCTGAAGAGCGGGGAGGAACTCAAGGAACTACGCGGCGACTCGAACTGAACGTTGCATTCGCGGCCGAACCTGATATGGGTTTAATGAATGACCCGACTGGCGAAATATCACCGGATGAGACGCGATCGACGGTCGAACCCATCAAACGCGTGAAACAGGAACTTGACCTGACGTCTCTTCTGATCGACCACGGCATAGAGTTCGTCTTCGATATCTCCAACCGGATTATCATTCTCAACCGCGGAGCTGTAATCGCCACAGAACCCCCGGAGGAAGTCCGGGGCGACCCTGCTGTCCAGGAAGCGTATCTGGGAGGTGTCGAAGAGTGACGCTTCTTGATATCGACAGTATCGATGGTTACAGCGGTTCGAGGCGAAAGCCCACGGCTTCGTGGGATGAAGCCGACACCGGAGAACCACACACGCTATTCCTGCACGCTGTTACTCGATACATTCAATTGAAAACAGTCCCTGTTTTAAGCCAGATATGCGATGTGCTGGTGCGGGGAACCCGCTCACGCTCGAGACGGCCACGAGTGGGTCTCACCTACTCACACACCACCGCGGCCCACCCAGCAGCACACACTGTCGCCCCTCAGAACTCTCCACGAGTGCAACGGAGAGGTGGGCTGATGGCCCAGCCTGCTGTCTGGACGCCCGTGAGGTGAGTGCCACGCTTTCGCTGAGAGCAGGCAACAGCGAGCGGATACACAAACACACCACACCCTCCTCTGAGAGGGCCGAAGTTGCATCAGCGAACCCGCACGGTCACAGCCGCAGTTATCAGCAGTGACGGATAACTGACGGAAGAATCTCACCCCTGAAGGGGTGGGAGAAGGTCAATCCGGTGAAAGCCACATCACCCAAGAGGAGTCGATGAGTGCCGACGACGGCGAGATCACAGCGCTACTGGGCTGCGACGGGGCAGGACCAACCTCGACACTGCGGTGTATCTCAGGGACGACACTGCCAGCTGTCCGCTCCGGGCGCATCCGCTTTGATGAGACTGATATCACTGAGTATTCACCCGAAAATATCGCTGTGAAGGGGGTGTCCACGGCAGAAATCCACGAGTACTTGCCCGGACTCGATGAGCGGCGCTCACAGAAGGCCGGAATCTCATTCGGCGGGGAACAGCAGATGCTCACAATCGTCCGTGCACTACGCCAGAGTACCGATCTGTCGATGGTAGACGAACCATACGAGCGGTTTGGCCCCGCAAATCATCGGGGCCGTCGAGAGTGCTATCTGACGCACCAGTGAATACGGTCCCACCATCCTCCTCGTGGAGCAGAACGCAGTCGCAGCGATGAAAATCGCCGACTGGTCTTGGCTACTGAACCGCGGGCAACTCGTCTTCGAAGGTTTTGCCAAAGCACTGCAAACAATTAAGAGACGTGAGATGAACATCTCAGTATATTAAATGTCGGACTCACAAGCTCCCGAGGCGCTGCTGGATGCATTACACGAGGAGGGTGTCGTTCGTATCGACGAAGACACGGATGAGATTAACGCGACCGAGGACTTCGAGGCTGACCGACAGGTGTATTATGATACCTACACGTCGATATCCGACGAGGACTTCCACGTGTCCGTCGCTGACGTGTTTGGATTGGACTCTGCAGCCGAAGCTGCCGACCGTGTTGAGCAACTTGGCGTGTCTCGCGAAGAGTTTGCCACATTCTTGACACTTCGGGCGAGTCTTGAAGGCACATACGACACGCTCGAGTTGACCACCATGGCACGCATGGTGACCGAACTGAGTCCAGAAACACCGGTCCCGGACGGCGTTATTCATCTGGACGACGACAGTTACGAGAGCTTCGTCGAGGATCACGACCGGTGTATCATTACCGTCTGGAAGTTGTTCTGTGACCCTTGTGACGCGATGAAAGCGGAACTTGACGACGTTCTGGCGGCATTTCCGAACGACGCACCTGTCGGTGGGATTGCTGGCGAGCGTTCGCCCGAGTTCCGTGAATCAGTCGATGTCGACGCGGCTCCTGCCGTCGTGTTATTCGCTGATGGAGAAGCCGTCGAGACGGTTACCGGTCGGAATACGCCGTCAGCGCTGTCTGAGCGGGCGACAGAAGTGTACGGAGACTGATCTGTCAGTCTCCTTCGTCACCACATACCAAGACGGAGCGACTCGTATCTAAAATCACGCTTTGTGTGACACTGCCGAATATCACTTTGCCGGCTGGCGTCCGTTTTCGCCCAGAAAGAACAATCAACTCGGCGTCTCGCTTGTCAGCGAGACGAAGGATGGCCCTCGCCGGGTTCCCGCTTGACTCTTCCAGTTTTACCGTATGGTCTGCCTCTTGTAAGATATCTCTCGCTCGGCGCACAGAGGCCACCTGATCAACTGACGCCCCCTCAGGATTATCCTCAAAGTCGTGCAGCAGCGTCACATGAACTTGATCGTTCTGTAGTGGGATCTTGGCGATCGACTCTGCGATATCAATGCCGTGAGGCACGCTCTCATCGACTCCGGCGATGATATTGTACATTCTCAGGTGCCGATACGACAGGCGGTTTCTTAGTTCTGGCCCAGGATGGGTGATATTACGACATGCGCGCTGGTATCCGGTAATTTCGGCTCTGTGGTGCTTTCGATGACCCGGATTAATTGAATTCACATGCGAGTGCGGTGCTGGCCCACGATGGTGGGGTGTCGAGACTTGGCCTCCGAGTAGTTCACTTGCTTCCCGAAGCATCAGCGAGCAGACTCAAAAGACCCGTCTGTGTCCGACAATACCCGGTCGCTACTGAGTGATATCTCTCAGCGAGATCACCAGACAATACGACGTATCCGGGGAGTTGCTCCGAGAGAGTTTGCCCGGAGACTAGTTGGCGGATTTAGGAACTCTCGGGCGCGGTCGATGTAGTTTGTTCGCTGTGTTCGGTGTCACGTTTCCGCCGATTTTGCGCGGCGAGTGCGACGAACACGACGACTCCGACCACACGGAGAGCGATATCGAGCGACAGCGCATCGACTGAAACAGTCACACTGACGAGACCGAGCAGATCGAAAATACTCTCCGAGAGCAGTTGCGGTGCCATCAGTAGCAGCGAACTCACCGCGAATCCGGCTCTGTGGGTCGCCCTGACGCGAGTGTAGAGTGTCCCAATCACGGTAGCGCCGAGTGCAATCACGCCCAGAAAGACACCAATCACCGGGATCAGAATCTCTGGAACGGAGTAGGATAGCTCCGCGAGATCCTCAAGTCCCACGACACGATATCTCTCTCGGAGTGGCAGTGCAGCGGCATTGGCTTTCTCTCGGAGCAGAACGATCCCCGGCACGAGAACGAACGCGAATGGGACGACTGCCTTGTTCAGCGACAGTGAGAATGCTTTGACGCCGGTCTGGAAGGGGTCTGATTTTGCAACCCCACTGGCGGCATAGGCTGCCACTGCCACCGGCGGCGTAATATCGGCGATAACGCCGAAGTACAGAATGAACAGATGTGCTGCTAGCAGTGGAATCCCAAATTCGACGAGTGGTGTCGCCAACATCGATATCAGGATGATATACGTCACGGTCGTCGGCATTCCCATCCCAAGAATGATGCTGGCGAAGGCAGTCACAAGCAACATCACCACGATGGATCCTCCGGACAGCGCGAGTAGCAGAGAGGTGAGATTCGGCCCGAGCCCGGAGACACTAATCACACCGGGGATAATTCCGGCAGCGGCAACCGCGATAACGACCGGAACCGCGGTGCGAGCCCCCTCATCCATCGATTTAACGACGAACGCGCCGAGTCGGCCTGGTTGCGTATCCACATCTCTGCCGAGTGTGTCACTGAGCGTCTCGGTCGTCTGCCTGACCGCCGGGTTGAGATCGAGTAGCGAGGCCTCAAGCGTCGGCTTCGAGACGAGCGTGACTGCTCCGGCGAGCATCGCGTACCACTCGACATTGGCAGCGACTGCTCTTACCGACTCGCCGACCGGAAGACCGGTCTCGGGACCAGCGAGTAGCCCGGTGACTGACACACCTGCAAGAGTGTAACTCAGCAGTTCTATTCCAGTGATCCCGACCCCCACCGCGACGAGCCGCCCTCGTGTCTCCGTGCTGTACGCAGAGACGACAGCAATCAGCGCGACGAGTGATACCAGGGTGAACCACGCAGATCGCGAGACTGACAGCCGCTCGATAATGAGATAATATAGCAATAATCCAATCGGCAGGAGATAAAACCATCCACGCTTGAGATGCTGGCTCAGTGCAGCCGTCTCGACGCTAGCACCACCAATCCCCTGCTGGACTGCTTTGAGATGCACCATCACCCACACGCCAAAGAAGAACACGACAGCTGGGATCGTCGACAGGACGATGATATCTGCAAACGGGGTCGCAGTGTACTGCACCATGAGGAAGGCAGCCGCACCCATCACCGGGGGGAGAATCTGTCCGCCCGACGAAGCTGAAGACTCGACGGCTCCGGAAAACTCCGGTGAGTAGCCCGATCGCTTCATGAGCGGGATCGTGAATGCACCAGTCGTCACCGTGTTTGCGATTGATGATCCCGAGATTGTCCCCATGAAGCCACTGGCAAGGATACTTGCCTTCGCAGGGCCGCCTTTTCGATTACCGGTCACAGTGTACGCGAGATCGATAAACCACTGACCCGCACCACTCAGTTCGAGAAACGACCCGAAGAGAATAAAAATGTAGATGAAACTCACCGAGACGGTAACGGGGATTCCGAACACGCCATTTTCGGTGTTGTACCACAGGTTTTGCACGATGCTCGGCCACGTCAGTTCTGGAATCGCCAAGACACCGAGAAACGGTGTTCCACCATTTATCAGATATCCCCACCGTGCGTAGACGATGAACATCGTCACGATCATCATCAGTGGGAGGCCGAGTGTCCGGCGCGTCGCCTCTAACACGAGCAAAATCCCGACCACGCCGAGAGCCATCGCATACGAGTACTCACTGATGAACGGCACACCGCCGAGGATCGGCTGAAGAATAGCGTACACTTCCGTCACCGGGCGACCAGAGTCGACGCCGAAAACCCGCATACTCTGAATCTCGGGAAACTCCGTCAGGAAATACACCGCCGAGAGTACGGCGCCGATGATACACACGTAATCAAACCCTGTGACTCGCTCCATCTCCGGATCGACGAATCCCCACCGGACACCACGCCGTAGTCGGGCAGTCGCACGCGTGAGCGGGCTCTTCTCGCCCACCCGCCTGGTGAGCGCGGGCACGACACGCCCCAAGTTGCGGGCAACAACCCCGTCGCCAGTGCTCCCCGGGAATATCAAAAACGTGATCACAAGCGCGAAAACGACATGTAGCGCGTTTGCCTGGAGTAACTGTAGCGAGACCTGCAGACTCTCGACAACCGGTAGCGGAACGCTGAATGTGAAACTCCGAGCGGCGAGGAACAACTGAAACAGCGAAAACAGAATTCCGATAGCCGACACCCCAACGGCGGCGACTCCCTGTAGCGACCGGCGCCGTTCGATCTCATCGATCAATTCGTCGGCCTCAGACTGCGAAAACTCGGTGTCAGTCTTGGTATCGTCGTTGGATGGGGAGGGCGTACTCATAGGACACGCTGGATGAGTGGTCGGCGGTCGACGTAGATTCGAACGTCGCGACTGTTACTCAATGCAACGAGATCATATCGATTGCCGTCAATAATTAATGTATGGCCGGCAATCTCGCCCGGCGACACCGAAAGACGATCCAGTTCTGTAATCGGGTTGTCAGGTTCGTAGACGAAGATTCCGTCAACCTTCGTTACATTGACACCGGAGGGTAGTCCCCACCCGTAGGATTCAAACTCCATGCGAGTGTTGACGAGAGTCTGGCCCTCGACACGATACTCATCATACACGCGTGACTTCTCGACGCTGTGCATGTACTCGAGTCCGACAGTACTCCCGTTCTCGACTGGGTCCGTGAGGTACTGCTCGCCGGTCGTGGTGTCTTCGACGATCAATACCGGTTTCGTTGACGATAACCCAATGAGACCGGCACCAACTGCCGCTGCTGTCGAGAGAGTAGCGAGAAGCCACCGCCGTCCGACTGTGCTTCCCTGGAGCGCAGTCGTCTGACTATCGGCCACTGATGGCCCCCGCGTTACCAGAATGGCCCGACCTCAGTTTGACGATTGGCATGAGAATATCAGGACTGATCTGTCAGCGAGTCGCGAACGAGTCCACGCATGACACCGACTGAGACGATGACGATATCGCCGTTACGCGCCGGGCATATACCGAAGGAGCCCGCTGCGTGGTTATGTGATTCCGATTCGACGGATATCGAGTTCAGTATCCCGATCCGTCCGAGTCGAAGTACGCTGCTGCGCCTTCGTGGAGTTCAATCGGCATCCCGTCCTGACTGCTGTCGGCCGAAATAAAGTCAGTTTTGATCGATAATTCGCCGACGTTGTCGAAGAGGGCCGCAGTAACGGCCTCTACGGTACTGGCATCGACACCAGTGTGAGTAGCGATCATCGCCTGCACAGCGACCGTTTCGACAGCCTCGGAAACCCCGCTGTAGGTGTCGGCTGGAATCGTATCGTCTGCGAAATACGGCGCATCAGACTTGGCCTCTTCTCGAATATCTCCGGCAATAGGGACGATCTCGACATCGTTGGTGTTGGCGAGGTCCTCGATTGCACCGACCGGCCACCCGCCGACGACGAAGGCTGCGTCAATGTCACCGTTGGCGAGTTGCTCAGAGGCTTGAGAGAAGCCGGCGTTTTGTTCTTGATAATCCATAATCCCGGCAGATTGGAGAATCTGGTTGGCATTAACCTGCGTCCCCGAGCCGAGATCGCCGGTGTTGATCGTTGCCCCGCTGAGATCATCGATACTGCCGATGTCGTTTCCTGCCAGCGTGACTAGCGTGATCGTCTCTGGATACAGCGTGGCGACGCCTTGAAGCGATTCGATCGAGTTGTCCTGAAATGCATCGATCCCAGTGCCGTTCTTGGCGAACGCCGCGATGTCGTTTTGAATGAGTGCGAAGTCAGCGGACCCGTCTGCAAGACTCCCGACATTCTCGACGCTTGCGCCAGTTGACTGCACGGTGAGGCTGAAGTCTGTGTTGGCCTCGACGACAGTTTTGACTTCATTGGATAACGGGAAGTACGTCCCCCCGGTACCGCCAGCATGCCAACTCAATCGGGTGCTGGTGTCACTCTCTTCGTCGCTACTCCCCTCATCCATGCCACTGTCTCCCCCCTCGGTTGCGGTCTCTTCGCCCTCGCTACCGCTGTCTTCTTCACTCCCGCCACCAGTACACCCAGCTAGCGTTGCGGTGGTTGTGACCCCTGCCAGCTTGAGAAATCGGCGTCGAGTTTCGTTATCGGACATGTGTTTCGACAGTGGTGTGGTATGTATATATATTCCTGTATGACATCAGTTGTCTATCACGTACAACGTATATATATTCATCAGGATATCACGGCCGCTGAGTTCACTGTTTGTGTAGACGCGGATTCTCTGTTTCGACAGGTTGAGCGCTGCAGGAAGAACGAGACAATTCCGTCATTATCCTCTTTATCGCTCGGCGTAGAATCGAGTCGCTCGTCTGAATCAAAAATCACCACGACGCATCCAACGTGGCCCGCGTATCCTTGCGTCTCTCTGCGGTTCTCAAACGGCTCTTAGCGCAATTTTATCCACATGCGCTGACGGGCGGGTGCCCTCGGTCATATGCTGACGGACTGGAATCTAATCACCGGATATCCGCTGAGTGTGGCGTTTGAGGTTCCAACCCGTACTCACGAACTCAGAGACTCTCTGGCGGAACAATCGTTTTCTTCACTCTTTGACATCCTCCCACGGCTTCAGCCATGGGATTCCCGACCGCCGTTGGGATATTGTGGTCTACGGGACGACCTGTTCTTGTGGGGCGATTCTCCCCGTCGATCTGTCGAACAGCCGCACCGATGGCTGTGCCAAGCAGCCGTTACTCCTATCCTGCGAGGGACTCGGAGTTACCGTTGCTCGCACATTCTCCGCCGCGTTTAACTCGCTGTTAGCGACCAATCACAGGTTTCACAGACGTACAATCCACGCTCAACACGGTTTGACTCGGCTTCTGTGCCACACTCACAGCAGGTTTTCGAGGTCTTCAGCTTGGCTTCAGGAGTGCGTTCTCCGTCGATACCGCGGTCTTCAGCCGTGTACTCGATGTGACTCAACAGCGTTTCAAACGCCCAGTCATGCAACCGCTTGTTGCCGTGGCGTCCCCAATCGGAGTCATCACGAATGTTCTTCGGGTGGCCCACAGCTATCGTGCCAATATCACGCTTTGCACACTGTTCGACACTGTCTTTCGACAAAGCGTGCAGGAAGTGATGGTGCCGCCGTGATTTCTTCTGTCGTGCCCACTCTGCGTGGGCGCTTGGGCCGTTCTCGCCTTCTGTGTCGTATTCTTCCTGCGGAAGTAGTACGCGTCTTCGTTCAGCGCGTTGCCCGGATACAACAGCGTCTCCGTACCGACAGAGACAGCCGCCGTGTTGCAGATACCATGGGCGATACCTGCCGTCTTCTCACCGGGTGATTCGGGCTGGTCAATCTGCATCTCACAGACGAAGTGCAGTTCCCACTCGTCACCTGTCCAGACGGATCGGACGGTCTGGACAGTTTCAATATCCTCAAGCGTTTGTTCGTCTGCTTGACTCGTGTACTCGCAGAGAATGTAGTCTGCGGCAGACCGCGATTCTTTCATATTCGTCCCTGTGGAGAGACGAACGCGATTGTATTTTGTATCGAGCCGGAAGCCCTGATTCTTCCACGTCACTGTGGAACGCGGGTGTTCGTCGCCGTGTTTGCGGTAGCCGGGTGGGTTCGCGTCTGAGTCGTCCTGTTTGTACCACGAAACGAACGCCTCGCCGAGTTCTTGGAGAACTCGGTGACTGGACTGTGAGTGCAAGTCCGCATAGCGGTCGTGGTTCTTGAGGGACGAACAGAGTTCACCGGCACCTGGAATATGGTCAATAGCATCCCACACACGCGAGATTGTCCACCGCCCGATATTCCAGAGTTTGCTGGCGGCGAAGCCATGCGAATCAAGATCGTCAGAGACTTGCGAGTGGTTGGTGAGACTCGTTGTGAGTGTCCGAGTGACGACCTGATCCTACGCATGTAAGCATAGTAGGTTAAAAACATACCCGCTCTGGTTCCTACTCTGTGTGGAATATCCGGCCGTGGCTACGAACGTGTATTGGCTCAGAGTTGTCGGATTCATCCCACCCCTAAGGGGGTGGGCGTTCTCCTCGCTATTCTGTAACCCCTGTCCAAGATTTAGCGCACACGTCACAGCCAAGTCTGCGTTGAATGGTCTCTCTCGTGCCCTCGCAACCGAACTCGGCCGGCACAATATCGTCGCGAATGTCGTTTCCCCTGACTTTGTGCGAACCGACGCAAGCGCCGAGTATGTCGACCGGTTTGCAGACCAAGTCGTCGAGGCAACGCCCCTCAGTAAAATTGCAGACCCCGAGGATGTCGCACGGGGCATTGCGATGTTCGCCTCCCAAGACGCCCAGTTCGTCACCGGGTCGTATACCCCCGTGAACGGCGGGATCATAACTGAGTGACCACAGCCATTAGCGACCCCTCCTGAGTCTCCAGGCTGAGCGGGAGCGAGTGGACCGGCGTCGTTCGGAAATCACAAATTTCCGTGATGACGAGAATCAAAGATACTCAACCCACTCAACGAGGGTGAAGCCCGTCACAGTGTGTTATCATACTCGTGATTACCGAAAAGTCGAGGAGAAACCCCCCCGTGCGTGAGCGCAGTGATGAGTCCGGCAACTCGCAACCAGTCACCGTCCTCATACTCTCCGTTTCCCATCAGTTTCAGTTAAATACAATATTCACACGACGGTGGATTGTGGAGCTGGTTGTCAGATTCATCCCGCAGCTAAAGCCACGGGTATTCTCCTTGAGTTTTATTACACCAATCCGTCGGAACAGGAGTTGTTAGTTAATCACTACCATACAACCGAAGAATGAGGTAGTTCCCACCGTTTTCTCCAAGAGTATGTCAGTTGAACTCGCCGCTGATCTGGACACGGTCGCTGAGACATCGCCACTGGTGAACGCCATAACGAACGATGTCACCGTCAATGACGTGGCACAGACTATCCTTCACTGGGGCGGCTTACCGGTGATGTCCGACGACGAGCGAGAGGTCGGTGACATGGTTGCAGGTGCTCAGGCCTGCTTGCTAAACATGGGGACCGTCAGCGGTACCGGTGAGGCGACGATGATTGAAGCCGGTGAGTCTGCCAACGACCACGGCGTTCCGGTCATCGTTGACCCAGTCGGCGTCGGTGCGACGCCGACACGGGACCGAGTCGCCGAGCGTCTCGTCACAGAGCTTGATGTCGCGATTATCAATGGCAATTATGCCGAGATCACAGCCCTCGTCGGGGACGAGGCCGAAGTCCGGGGCGTCGAATCCATCGGCGAGTACTCCGATATCGCGACGACGGCCGTCGCTGCTGCGCAACTGTTTGATACTGTTGTCGTCGCCTCCGGCGAGACAGATATCGTCGCGACTGAAGATATCGCGTATGAAGTGAGCGCCGGTCACTCCGATATGGGATCAGTTGTCGGTACAGGATGTATGCTCGGAGGGACAGTCGCAGCATTCGCAGGCGCCATCGACGACACCGAACACGCCGCACTAGCCGGAACTGTCGCGTTCGGTTTGGCTGGGGAAGCCGCGGCTAACGGTGACTTCGGTGAGGTCCACGGGCCAGCGAGTTTCAACGTCTCGTTCAAAGACTCCATCGCTGGTCTCGCCGGTGCCGACACCGCCGATGCCGGGAGGCGGATTAAGGAAGTGTTCTCGACCACTGAGGCATGAGCACTAGCTTATCGTTCCCTCACTAACGGTCGTCAACAGCTGAAGCCGAGTGTCGACACCGCAGGTAGTTAGCTGAGTGAGTTTTTGCGGAATCGGATTACGATTTCGTGAGTATCCTCTGATGTAGTATTCGAGCGAAAGCAGGATGCCGCCTCCCGGATTTGAACCA
>JAQCMZ010000015.1 GCA_028274825.1 Haloferacaceae archaeon | reverse complement strand
TCCTCACCGGGACCATTCTGGCGTTGGGGCGGGCGATTGGCGAAACTGCGCCCCTCATCATGATCGGTGTCGCCACGACCACGTTCAGCGCGCCGAGTGGCCTGTTTGGAAAGATGACTGCAATGCCGATGCAGGTGTTCACGTGGTCGAGCTACCCCAGCGCGGCGTTCCAACACGGTGTCGTCGCTGCCGGGGTGGTGACGCTGCTCATCGTGTTGTTGACGATGAACTCCGTCGCCATTCTGGTGCGGAATCAATTCGAGCAAGGTGATTACTAATGTCTCAAGACAAACACATGACCGACGACAGTCCGGAGCAAGACGACGAGCAACTCATTACGACGAACGTGACGGCGGGACTGGAAGAAGACGACTCCACCGACAGTCAGGCGACCGAGACGATGATCGATGCCCAAGATATCGACGTGTACTACGGCGATACACAGGCGCTCGAGAGCGTGTCCTTGGAGATCCCCGAAACCCAGGTGACGGCGATGATCGGGCCGTCTGGCTGCGGGAAATCCACCTTCTTGCGGTGTATCAACCGTATGAACGACCTGATCGATGTGGCTCGCGTCGATGGGACGCTCCGACTCCGGAATAAAAACATCTACGACGAGGACGTGGACCCGGTCGCACTTCGGCGCCGGGTCGGGATGGTGTTTCAGGAGCCGAACCCGTTCCCAAAGAGTATCTACGACAATGTCGCGTACGGCCGTCGTGTCCAGGGAATGGACGGTGACATGGACGACGCCGTCGAGCGGGCGCTCCGCCGGGCTGCCCTGTGGGACGAGGTGAAAGACCAACTGAACAAGTCTGGGCTCGACCTCTCTGGTGGTCAACAACAGCGGCTCTGTATCGCCCGCGCTATCGCTGTCGACCCCGATATCGTCCTCATGGACGAGCCTGCGTCGGCACTGGACCCCATCGCCACCTCGAAAATCGAGGATCTCATCGAAGAACTGGCCGAAGATTACACCGTCGTGATCGTCACCCACAATATGCAACAGGCGGCTCGGATCTCGGACCGCACTGCGGTGTTCCTGACTGGGGGAGAACTCGTCGAGTACGACGACACAAACAAGATCTTCGAGAACCCGTCAAGCCAACGCGTCGAGGACTACATCACCGGCAAGTTTGGGTAAGCGCTGTGCGCGACAATTATCAGTCGCAGTTGGACCTGCTCCAGGGAGATATCCTCGAGATGGGAGCAGCCGTGAGTACACGGCTTGAAGCAGCGCTGGAAGGGCTTATGTATGCTGACGACGAGGCTGCACGAATGGTGGCCAACAGTGATGATGAAATAAATGACCTGTATCTCGAACTTGAGTCACGCTGTGTGGATCTTTTATTACTTCAGCAACCGGTTGCCTGTGACCTCCGGTTCGTCGTTGCATCATTCAAGATCATCACCGATCTTGAACGAATCGGTGATCTCGCGGTCAATATTGCCGAGTATGCTCTGGGAAGCGACGTTGAGCGAGACCCGGAGGTGAGCCTCGATCAGATAAGTGCGTCCGTGGTAGAGCTCTTACAAGCGAGTCTTGAGGCGTATGAGACCGATGACTCGGCTCGCTGTTATGAGATTGCTGCCATGGACGACTCGATTACCGATCGATGTCGACGAGCATCTGAACAGACTGCGTGGGGGCTCATCGAGCACGAGGCGAGTGAGCCTGACGGGTTCGCCGCTGAACGACTTCTTAGTGAAGTCTCGCGCGTCCTGCTGGCACTGCGTGATCTCGAGCGGGTTTCTTCTCACGCCGTCAACATCGCGGCGAGAACGCTGTATTCTGAAGAAAACGACCCTGAATTACTGTATTAGCTGGCCGACAATCCGCCTAGGCGGGCGGTCTGAACTCGTCAGCCGGCCGTGTGACCGCAGAGGTTGACCTCTCACGGAGTCTAGACGCGCAGAATCTTCTATCTCAATTCGTACCGGGTAGAGGCTCGGTGGGTCTGCAAACCTGAAATCTCTACCACCCAGGATAACCCTGGGAGGACGCGGAGAAAGGTGTCGGACTCATTCTCTCAGTGCACGACGATCCGACTTCTCGATGCGTCTTACTTCTCTCCATCGAGCGACTCAGCGTCATCGAGAAGTGATTCAACTTGCTCAGGATCGACCGCGATTTGAACCTCACTTCCCTCGTTGTCGGTCGCGACAATCTTCGCCTGACGGTCGCCGAACTCACGAAGGGTGAGCGTCTCAACGTCGAATAACTTCGCGGATGCAGCGTTGTCAGCTGGGCCGACGTTTCTTACCGACCCATTTTTGAGTTCGACCGGAAACGCATCGATATCGAGTAATATCACGACTTCAGAGTTGTACCTCTGCGGTAATGAGCCTTGTTTGACGATACCTATTCTCACCTGTTAGCGGGAGAGTCCACGTGCAGCCTCCAACAAAGACAGACCGACCGTCTCCGATAATTCAGTGGCTAGTCTACTGCCTCTTCTCGAGATATGCACGCCACAGAGTCTAGGCTTCGACCTGACATCTCGTTGTGATTCTTCTAGATTAGCCAACTCCGGTCGAATTACACCGATTGACATCCTCCTCCGCGGTCACGCGGCCGAATCCCACGCCACCGCTGAATTGGGAGTGTCAGCTGTCCAGACTGCCACGCGAGCACACCGTTGGAATCGGTGTGGAACCGGGCGACGGGCAGTCTCTTGGGAGTGGCCACCCCGGGACTCCTCTCGTCTGTCGTGCTCGGATTCCCCGTGTTGTGTTGGCCACGGGGAGTCCGACAGACTGCGACAGACTCGGAGTGACTTTCTCTGCGAGTATTTGCCCGGTGGTTGGTGTGTGATTCCCACATCGGGCCACACCCTGCCCTGGTTCCAGTGTGGGCGGACACTCGAACCGCTGTTGGGCGCTCGGCTACACTGGGGTCGTCCCCAGTGCGCCGACAC
>JAQCMZ010000007.1 GCA_028274825.1 Haloferacaceae archaeon | reverse complement strand
AGCCCCGAGGCTTCCTGTTTCCACGACGCGGTTTATAGATTCCACGGGGAATCCACAGGGAGTGCAGTCTCCACAGGCGTGGATTCGGTCGCTCCCCGACCTCCTTGGTGGCGACGGTAGAGCGTCTGACCGTCCGTGTTTGTGGAGTTTAACCCAGAGGCAACTGATGTCGTCACAATTGGTCGTGTCGTGTGTTTCGAGTTACTTATGTGCTTCAGGAGCTGTCGGCTTCATCCACTCAAGCCCCGTGGCATTCGCCTCAACCGCCTGTAAACTTGCGCGCTGATACCGCTGTGAACACAAGTGGTAAATTCGATGCACTGCCAGTGAATATCATGCAACCGACGGGACGCCGCCAGTACCTTGCAGGGGTCGCCGCAGTGACGGGTGGTTGTCTCGGGACAGCAAGCGCCGGGTCGACAGAGGTCACTGTCGGGGCCGTCTCACAGAATTACCCGTTCGTGTACAGGAGTCGCTGCTGTGAGTGGGAGAAAACGACTGACGGTGGGTTCGACATAGATGTGCTTGCCACACTCGGCGAGCAGTCGGACACAGCCGTCACTTTCGAGGGAGTCGATGGAGAGCCGGTCAGTGCCCTCCAAGAGGGTCAGATCGGGATCGCGGCTCCGGGATCACCACTCCCGGAGACTCCCGACGGGATTCGGAAGATCGGGCCGTCGGTACGGGGGTATCAGTGTCTTCTCACGACACTCGAAACTATCGAGACGTTGGCAGACACCACTGTAGTGGCTCCGTCCCGTCCGTCTCGCGAGGCAGCGATAAGCCGGGTCCAGAGGAATCAGCCAGATCTGACGGTTCGCCGCGTGGAAAGTCACGAGGCGGCCGCGACAGCGTTTGAAGCGGGCGATATCGCCGGGATTCTCGACGATCAGATCCACAACAGTTTCACCGCCACTCGGGGGAGCCAGATACTCACGGGAGATGGAGGATTCGATGATGCCCCTGCGGTATCTCCGTCGGTGTTCGGCACTCACGAATACGGGTATCTTCTGCGGGCAGACAGCGAGTTGACGGCACAGATTACAGACGTATTCGACCAGCTCCAGATGGACGGGACTCATACTGAGCTCAAGCGGGAATATTTCGATGCGGATCTGATGCCGCGAAGCCGGTGACGTGGCACTGTCAAACGATTGTCTCGCCGTGAATCGTCAGTAGCGGACAACCAACCCAGCGACAGGGAGGCTGGTTGACCCGATCAGCTAATTCAGATTCAGTACCTCACAAAGCTAGTTAGCTGATATTACAGTCATTTCGGGAGTATTTACCGTAACCGGAGCGATATGTGAATATGCCGCCAGATGGCTACCACACAATCACAGTCTCTGACGAGGTGTTTCAGCAGGTGCTTACCGTGATGACTGAATACGAGTGTGAGAGCGTTGCCGACGCGGTGACGACCGCGTCGGCGATAGCGCTCAACAGAGATGAAGCCGAGCTTGCCCAGATCCTCGCTCATCAGGTAGCCGAATAAGCCATCAAAACCGCAAGACAGCAGTATTACCGTGAAAAAGAGTTAAATTACGGTAGTATCAATTCTTCGACTTTGTGAGGTACTGAGATTAGCCTCCAGCCCGACGGTCCTACCTGCTAACTGAATAGCCGCCACTGGCTAGAGAGATGACACCAATCGTGAGAGCAGTACGGCAAACCACTCACAAGCCGAGTCACTCTCCGCTCATCGTAACCGGCATTGCTCTTCGACAGGCCAATCCAATCGAGAACTTGACCACAACACCGCTGTCAGCCAGCTAGAGACACACCTGAGCCGAAGTACTAATTATACGGAGAAATTCAGGCTGTAATAACGAAGCCTCGTGCTTGGTAACTGGATGTCATGATCTGACGATGATATCAACGACACTCCATCTGGAACACACGGATCTGCCGCTCACGCGAGTGATTCGGTCAGTGCCAGATGCAAATATCCGTGTCGTCCCGGATGCGAGCACGGATCCAGATCACGCGACACATTACTTTCAGATCGCGGCCCCGGATTTCAGCGAGATTGAGACCTGTCTCGTGGACGACCACACAGTCGAGACGTTCTCAATGATCTCTGAAACCGTCGACGGGCGAATCTACCTGATCGAATACAGCGACCGGGTAGTCCTGGTCTCGCCGACAGTCGTGGAGGTCCAGGGACTCGTTTTAGAATCCAGAAGCCGGAAGGGTGGCTGGGAGTTGCGACTCCAGCTGGCGGGGTATGACTCACTATATGAACTGCGTGACTACATCGAAGAACACGGGTTCGAGTACGATATCACCGAGATTAGCCAAGCCACTGAAAGCGGACTACAATCAGAAAATGACCTCACAGAGCCGCAAATCGAAGCGCTCGTGTGCGCGTATCGAGACGGATACTTCGATAAGCCACGGGAAGCATCCCTAGAAGATCTCTCGTCAGTGCTGGGCATTTCACAGGTAGCCGTCAGTGGCCGACTCAAGCGTGGAATAGAGAGGATTATCGAAAAGACATTGATCGAAAACGACGACAAATAGTGATGCGCTAGCCGACTCAGCCGCGGTAACGGAGAGCGTAGCCTTCTGTAGAGTTCCACATCACTCTGCGTGAATAACACTGGTGACGGGTCTCTGTTGACGAGTGGACGTACTGAACACGCCGAGAGACGGGTGCTCTTGAGAGCAGGGGCGACAACTCCTAATCCACGGCATGTCAGGACGACAGAATGTGATGGCTCCCACAACAGATATGCAAGGTGATATGTCCGGGAGAGACAACCCGTATGCCACCTCGAAGGGTTCGCCATTCATGATTTGTCACGCCGGGGTTGCTAGTCAGCGAGCAAGCGACTGAGAGTAATCTGCCGGGTTAGAGACTCACAACCGGTGATTGTGTGGAGTATCAGCCCACAGACAACCGAACGCAGACGACGACAGCGAGTGTCCGGCTTCGGAATCAGACACTGAAGACTCGAACCGGTCCAAAACTGTTTCATTTGCCCGAACCCAGATTCAGTTGTGAATAGATCCGTCCGGACGGATAGGGAGGAGTTCCGTTCTACCGCTGCCGCTGCGGGCGACCACACCCGGGTGCCGGTGGAAGTACAGACGACAGTTCGCGACCCGTTTGCCGCGTACCGGCGGGCACGGAAGGAAGGAGATGGCGTGTTTCTCGAGACATCGGGCGGCCAATCAGGGTGGGGGTATTTCGGGGTCAACCCCATCGAGCGCCTCCAGGTTGGCCCCGACGCGGTCGTGATTGACAACGAGCAGACGACCGGCGAGTACACGCGTCCGACACCGGCGTTGGAAGCCTTAGAGGCTATACTTGAGCCCGAAGAACTCGCCCGAGGGAGCTGTGAAGTGCCGTATCCGGCAGGGGGGATTGGATGGCTGTCGTACGATATTGCACGGGAACTCGAGGATTTCCCCGGCGCTGATAACGAAACAGATGTCGACAGTGCTGTCGACGAGAGAGGACTCCCACGATTACAGTTGGCCGTGTTCGAAACACTCGTCGCTTGGGAATGCCCTGTGATCGAAGACGAGATCACCCTCCACGTGACCAGTTGCCCGAGGATTCCGGCAGAGGTCAGCGAGGCAGACACCGGCGAATTAGATTCGCTATACCAGGAGGCACTCGCCCAGTGTGAGTCACTCATTGAGCAGATTGACGACTGCGAGTCGACGGTTCCGTCCGCGCCCGTCTCAGAGTCGACCGTCGAGTTTCTGAGTGACTGCGGACAGGACGCATTCGCCGACAGGGTTCAGCGAGTAAAACAGTACATCCGAGATGGAGACACGTTTCAGGCGAATATTTCCCAGCGATTGGCCGCGCCCGCAGCCGTCCACCCGGTCGAGGCGTACGACGCCCTACGAGAGGTGAACCCAGCTCCGTATTCGGGGCTCATGGAGTACGGGTGGGGTGGCCGTGGTGTAGATCTCGTCAGCGCGAGCCCAGAACTGCTTTTAGAGCGGGAGCCAAGCGCGACCTCGACCTCCGGCGATCGACTCGTCACCGAGCCAATTGCGGGCACTCGCCCTCGAGGGGCCACGGGCACCAGAGACACCGCGCTGGAGGCAGAATTGACCGACGATGCCAAAGAGCGCGCAGAACACGCGATGTTGGTGGATCTGGAGCGGAACGATCTCGGGAAAGTCTGTCAGTTCGGGAGTGTGAGTGTGTCAGAGTATCGCCGAGTAGACCGGTATTCGGAGGTGATGCATCTCGTCTCGCTCGTCGAGGGGAACGCCCGGTCAGATGTCACTCTGGCCGACGCAGTCGCAGCTACGTTCCCGGGCGGAACCATCACGGGGGCACCTAAACCCCGGACGATGGAAATTATCGACGAACAGGAGACGACCCGACGAGGGCCATACACCGGGTCGATGGCAATATTCGGATTCGATGGGCGGGCGACGCTCAACATCATTATTCGGACACTCACGCGCGTCGCCGAGGAGTATCATCTTCGGGTAGGCGCCGGAATCGTTCACGATTCACAGCCGACTGACGAATACGAAGAGACTCTCGACAAGGGACGGGCACTCATCACCGCAATCGACGAGGCACTTGCAGGGAAACGGCTCCGTATTACTGGGGTAGCCGATGACTGACTCGGGTAGTGAGACGATGAGCGACGATTGGCAGTCAGGGCGAAACCGCGCAGACGGGCCCGCGCGGGTGCTGGTAATCGACAATTACGATTCGTTCGTGTACAATCTCGTCCAATACGTCGGCGAGTTCGCGAACGCTGTCACCGTCTACCGAAATGATGCTGTTTGTTTAGCCGATATCAGGGCGTTGGATCCCGATGGAATCGTGGTCTCCCCGGGACCAGGCGTTCCACAGGACGCAGACGTGACGATGGACGTGTGGCAGCTCGATATCCCGATTTTCGGTGTCTGTCTCGGCCACCAGGCGGTATGTGCTGATCAGGGAGCGACAGTCGGACACGCTCCAGACGTGGTCCACGGCAAACCGTCGACCATCAGTCACGACGGAGCCGGGGTGTTCGAGGGAGTCCCGGATACGCTCAGTGTCGGCCGATATCACTCGTTGTGTGTCGAACGGGTGGATCTCCCAGAAACACTCGTCGAAACGGCTCGGACGGACGACGAGCGAAATATCACGATGGGCGTTCGGCGCCAGGGGAAGCCACATATTGGGGTCCAGTTTCACCCGGAGAGTATCCTCACGGGCGATGGAAAACAGATGGTTGAGAATTTCGTGAATATCTGTAACCGGTCTGTGAGCGACGATTGACCTCCTCCCCCGCTAACGCATGAGGCTTCCGCTGGCTACCCGTCAGATTACTCTTGCCACCGGAAGAAAGAGGATACGCTGTCGCCGCTAGAGCGGCCACAGTGGGCCCCACGTATCACTGTAGATTCAGGCCACCAGTCTGGCGGATTCTACAGGCGGAACAGGCCGAGTGTGAGGGGTCGGACGGAAATCACCGAGGAGTGATGACGAGAATCGGCGATTCTCGACGGATGCCC
>JAQCMZ010000002.1 GCA_028274825.1 Haloferacaceae archaeon | reverse complement strand
TATCGGATGCCACTTTCGTCGCATTCACTGTCACAATCTCTAATTTCAGGGCGCACTGGCTAAACGCCCCTCCAGCAAGGGACTTCTGTCTCTGCTGGAGTTTCAACGCCAGTTTCCGAGCAGTGTTTTCCGTTGCGTCATAACTTGGGCTCACTGCGTACGAGCAACCCGCGCAATTGAGCACTTGCTCGTCACGGTATTCCTCAATAAATTTCCAGGAGTGCAACACTCGTGGATAGCTCATAAATCACACTGGTTAGGGCCCACAACCAGTCGGCAGCAGTTATCCGATATTATCAACTCTGTGTCTGGCGATACTTAGTCTACTCTGACGCCCAGTCTGGGGGCTCACGTGAGAATCCACCCAGAGACGGAACATTGGTGTGCGACGGCCGAGCGACCCGAGAGCCGACCGACCGGCAGCCACCTCGAAGAATTGCCGATTTCAACGCCGGTCAGAAAGCGGCTCTCGACTGTTATCGAGCGGAATTACTAACACTGGCACTGGAGCCGCACGCACGGTACGCTCGGTGACACTCCCCACGTTGGCGACCCGTCCGATTCCCGTTCGCCCATGTGTCCCCATCACGACCAGATCGATATCGTAGTCGTCGATCGCGTGAAGAATCTCCTCGTGAGGGGCACCTCGTCGGAGGTGTGGCTCAGTTTCAACACCGGCCGAGTCGCTGTGCCGTTGGACCGTCTCTAAAGCTGCTTCACCACGGCTTTCCTCGCTTTCCGCAACCCTGTCGTAATCCGTCGCGTAAAACCGTTCATCTATGACGTACAGCGCATGGATAGTCGCCTCCTTGTGAACCGCCTGCTGGATTCCTTCCTCGATTGCCTGTTCGGCCTCGTCACTCCCGTCGGTCGGCAGCAGAATTCGTGAACTCATATCGATGTACCTACAAAATTTAGAATGGAGATACCTCATCCATACCCAACATATACCGGGGTTTCTCATGCGTCGCCGATGTGCAGGGTTACAGTTAGTCACAGGAACTGTCTGTTCACGGCCAACTGTGGGCACTCTCCAGTCGAACGGCAGCGTCCCTCGCCATCGTGCACGTTGTTCGACGAAGCATCGAATCTGGGTTCTCTGGCCAAGTGATGTTTACCTACTCGGTGAAGTATCAGCGCTATTATCACCGCGAGATGTGAGTCCGAAGTTACATTCCCGTCGCGTACGTACAGACATTTGATGAATTCACTTCAGGTGACAGAAGCTGCCGAGCAACTCGCAGAGTCAGGTACCGAGTCGAATGAGTCAATCCGCACCGACGAGTTCAGTCTTGAGGTGATGCGGTTTGAACCCGGTGACGAGGACCCCCTCCACGCACACGCTGAAGAAGAGATTTACCACATCAACGCCGGGTCTGCAGAGCTTAACATCGACGGCGATATCAGGTCAGTCTCGCCCGGTGATGTGATTCACCTGGAACCAGGGACGGATCATCAGTTCCGCAACTTCGAGGAGGAACTCGTCATGACAGTGATGTACGCGCCGGCGAAAGGCTCGAACAACTAGTCAGGAACTCGCGTCGATGAGCAACGCCATCGTCTGCTAGATTACTATTTATCGACAACTGACGAACCCGAGGTTCGGTATACTTTTCCATGACGTGGGTCAGTGTCGGACGAATGAGCGAACAAGCTCGTGAGGAGTTAGCCCGACGGATTGCTGGCGAGGTCACCCTCAGCGACGACCCCGGGGCTACGCTCCGAAAATGGCGGACAGACTTTGGCGTCTCACAGACGGAACTTGCAGAAGAGTTGAGTGTCTCCTCTTCGGTCGTCTCTGATTACGAGAGCGGGCGACGAGAGTCTCCCGGGATTGGCGTGATCAGGCGAATGGTCACTGCGCTGTTAGACATTGACGAATCCCGAGGCGGGGCACAACTCCGGCAGTTTGCTCGTGTACTCTCGGCAGGGTTCGATAGCGATATCGTGCAGGATCTGAGAGAGTATCCGACCCCGGTGCTACTCGAGCAGTTTTACGAGGCTGCCGGCGCGACCGAGATTGTCAGCGGTGATCGTGACCGGATCAACGGACACACCGTCATCAACAGTATCCAGGCGATTACCCGCCTCTCGAGTGAAGAGTTCTATCGACTGTACGGACAGTCGACGAATCGGGTACTTGTTTTCACCGGTGTCACCCGCGGTGAGTCTCCGCTGGTGGCATTGCGGGTGGTGAATCCAACGCCGAACGCGGTGTTACTCCACGGAATCGACGTCGAAGACCTCTGGGACCATGCGGCGGATTTAGCCCGCCTCGATGGGTTCTCGCTGGCAGCTTCGACTCGCTCGCTCACTGAGTTGCTCGCTGAGTTTCGAGCGCTGGCGTGACACCCATCCCCTGTAGTGGTTCACAGCAGCTGGATATTCTGGCCGGCGGAGACGGGAAAGACGTATGCTTCAGCTACATATTTGTCTCAACTCACCAAGACGGTTCGTCGATTACTGACTGGTGGATTTGCTCTCGTAGCCACGGTATGGTATGGTTGCGCCTCGCGTCCGCGCGCGACGGTAGATTTAGTGTAATGGAGTCTAACTGATTAATATGGATTCCGACCGGTTGCTCGATACGTTGGGAAACGAGCACGCGCGGGCAGTGCTGGCGGCCGTCTTTAATGACCCCTGCTCTGTCGATGAGATCACGGCTCGTATCGACGCCTCACAACCGACAGTCTATCGGCAAATCGACTCTCTCCATTCTCTCGGACTGCTGATCGAGCGTCGTGGTTACGAGGACGGGACACACTATCAGACATACGAGGCGTCACTCGACACTGTCAAACTCCAGTTGGGCGAAGACGGGTTCGAAATCGGGCCTGGACTGATGACCGAGGACGGAACTTCACCTGTGTCGGGCCAACGCGGTCACGACGCACACGCCAACTGACGGATTGAGTGTGGGTTGTCGACGAGAGTGAACCGACGGGTGACAGTCAAAAAGGTGCGTTACTCGGCGTACTCGTACTGTCGCTCGTTCATCCGCCCCCAGCCGGTGAACACGAATTCGCCGTCCGGGTCCGTGAATTTCTCGACTTCGGTGTCTTTGTCGTAGTCGTGGACATCGTGGATGGTCTCGTATTCTTCATAAGAGATGTCGTATCGGCGAGCGAGCTGACCGTCGATATTGAGCGCCTCGATTTCGTCTTTCCAACCTTCACGGACAGTCTCAGGGTGAATCTCCGCTTGCGCCCCTGACCCGTACGAGGCAATCAGTAGCCGCCCACCGATCATCTCGGTGTTACTGCGAGCCGCGTGGCGAAGCGCACTGACACGGGCAAGATGAACGGACCCGGTGTACCAATTCCCTACCCGTCTCGCGATATCGAGAGTCGGTTCAATCGCCCCCGAATACCACTCCTGATACTCGACGAGCTCCGTGAGATCGTCCATGTACGCACTGATCGCTTCCTCGTAGTCCTCCCGGGTATCGAACTTGGCTTCTCGCGGCTGTCGACCGATCCGGTCGGCAAGATCGTCTTCGACGGATGTCCCCCTGACGAGCCGTCTGTAAGCCAGCGGGGCGGCCTTCCGGACCATCCCCGGGAACGGGGTGTGAAACGGCGCGTATGCGAAGTCAACAGGCTCGATGCGGCCTGCCACCGACTCGAGATCCGCCCAGGCTTCCCGCATTCGTGACAGATACACCTGCACCGAGCGCTTCCCGTCGACGCTGGGGAACTGCTGGTTCGGTTTCAGAAAGTCTGTCTCGTCTTTACTCCCGAATCCCTGGTCGAGAGACAGTGCTGTCATCGCGGGATCCTCGTCGACCAACATCGCTACGGCTCCGGCTCCTTGTGTCGCCTCTCCGGGGTCGCCACGAGCGTACAGCGCGGTATCAGTGGCAATGACGAGACCTGCTCTCCCGCGGTTGCGTCCCGCCAGAATCCAGTTGATCGTGTCATCGATCGCTTGTGTCCCCGCGACACACGCAAACTTCCGTTCACCCTTGTTCGTGTGTGTGAAATCCCCCTCGTACACCGAGTCCAGACAGCCGGCAACGTACGTCGACACGGGCTTGGAGTGGTCGAATGCCGATTCGGTAGCGACATCGATCCGACCGATATCATCGGGAGTGAGACCCTTCCGATCCATCAGCCGCTTGGCTGCATTGGCCGCCATGGTGACGATATCCTCGTATGTATCCGGAAACGAAGACGCTTCGAGTCCGAGTCCCTTCGTGTATTTCCCGGGATCCTCGTCTTTGGCCGGGGCGAACGTCTCTGGAAGATCCAGTTTGAGTTTCCCTGTCCAGATCTCGACTGCGTCGATCCCGACTTTTGTCATGGCAGGGCCTGCGCGATGTGGCCATTTGGCTCTGTCGGTCAGCTACTCACGGCTCAAGCCGTAAGCTTCCGTGCTGCAACTGCTGTGACGGATAGCCGGCTGAGGTCTTGCCCTCTGGAGTGAGGAGAGCACCCGTCCTGAAGTCCGGTTGCGGAGTCTCACGGTGTCGTCGCCAGGTCGCTAGTCCGTCAGTCTGTCAGTTTGCGCTGCTCGTGTTCGGGTTCTTATCGGAGATCGTTCACAGCAACCCACGAGCACACTCTTGACATCCTCCTCCGCGTGACCGCGGCCGAATCCCACGGCACCGCCGAATTGGGAGTATCAGGTGTCCAGACTGCCACGCGAGCACACCGTTGGAATCGGTGTGGAACCGGGCGACGGGCAGTCTCTTGGGGGTGGAGTGGCCACCCCGGGACTCCTCTCGTCTGTCGGACTCGGATTCCCAGTGTTGTGTTGGCCACGGGGAGTCCGGCAGACTGCGAGAGACTCGGAGTGACTTTCTCTGCAACTGTTCGCCCCCAGTGCTTGGTGTGTGATTCCCACATCGAGGCACACCCTGCCCTGTTTCCAGTGTGGGCGGACACTCGAACCGCTGTTGGGCGCTCGGCTACACTGGGGTCGTCCCCAGTGTGCCGACACTCACACAGACGACAGTGTGGATGAAAACCAGTCCGCAATTGGCGCTGTGACGGCGCGTATCCACGCCGTGAACGGCGTGGGAGTGCGCCTGTTCAGTCTATAACACTGTCGAACGTCTGTGTAGTCTCGAGTGTCTCTGTCTCTATCTCTATCCGTGTCCGTGTCCGTGTCCGTGTCCGTGTCCGTGTCCGTGTCCGTGTCTCAATCTCCAGTGTCTCCGTCTCAGTCTATGTCTCCATCGACTTCCTCGGGGTCTTGCAGCTGGGACTGCAGTGAGTCGAGTCCGTTGACCCACTCAGAGACGAGTCCATAATCGAGATTTTCTCCGATAGCTTGTGGGAGATCCTCCCCGTCGATAATCAGACTCCCGGCCTGCACGAGATACCCGAGTGCTGAATCGAGATCGTCGTCTTCTTCTGCCCCAGCGGCAGCATCGACGAACTCGCCGACATTGCCCTCGGCAGGACCAGCAACGATGAACTCCTCGGCTGCATAAAACACCGGGACCAGTGATGTCTGTAAACCATCGATCAACATCAGTTTATCCTCACTATCGAACGTAACTTCCTCGAGAACAATCTCCCGAATCGACTCCAATTCTTCGCCGGCCCGTTGTTCGTCGATTTGGCCGTCTTCGTAGGCGGTGACAATCTTCGCCACGGCGAGTGCGGTATCGTCCTGGAGATTCAGAAGGAGTCGGGCCGAGTCCTCGTCTTCCGGGTCTAACTCTTGTTCACGCACCCGGCTGATCCAGTTAGCCCATCGGTCCTCGGTGTAGAAGGTGTCATCGGACTCGTCTTCGGTCATACAACTACTCTGGCTTGCGGGGGCCAAAGGCCTTTCCTATCAGTCGAGGTGAGCAGGATTCCCCGTCAAGAGGCTGGAACCCGCCGCCTGGCCCGCTCCCACTCAGAGGGTTGCTTCGGTGTCGATTCCGTAGACAGACTGTGGGGTCTCGACGTGAGCGATATGGACGGCTGTCTCGTAGCCCTCTTCCAGCAGCCACCGGACCCGTCGGGGGACTGTCTTCGGCCCGAGAACGACCCCAGGGCGGTCTGGATCGTCAACGAAGTCAGTCTCCATCAGGAACGGGGCCTCGCGATCAACAGCCTGCTGAAGGCGGTCACGGTCGCTCATCACGCTTGGCGTCGGCCCCGACAGCCGCCCAGCAGCGTAATGTTTCACCACACGGTCTGACTCCATCCCTCGTTCTTCGGCCCATGCTGTGATCTGTGTGAGATCCTTACTGGCCTCCGTGTGAAGTTGGACCGCACAATCAGCGGCCGCTCCGAGCGAGAACGCCCGTTTCATCACCTCGTTTGACCCTCGCCAGATTGCGTCACTCACGTCGTAATGTGGTCGCCCAGACTTCAGGGCTCTCGCCCGCCCGTCATGCACGTACTCGGCAGCAATCTCCAGTCCGCCCTGCATCAGTGTCACAGCCTCCTCAAGAGAGAACCCGCGATCGTCGATTAATCGAGTGATCAATCCTGGATGCACCCCCAACACCGGCCAGGCTCGCCCCGGCAGATGAGCAGACGCCTCGGCGACCACACCGATTGTCTCCTCGAACCCCGCCCGGAAATCCGCTGGCTCACTGGCCTCGATGTCTAACAGCCACGAGGGCTTGTTCACCACGAGCAAGTGGGTCCCACCCAGTCGAGTGAACTCCTTCACTGCCTCGATCCCCCGGCCGTGGCGCGGGTCGAGATGGAGATGATTGTCTAACACCGGCGTATCAAGATCAACCCCTGACATGAGAGGTCCTTGTTTCGTGGCCGTCTTGTCGGTTCCGGGAGAGGAGTGATGACTCGGGTGCAGAATCAGCCATCAAACGAGAGTTCTACGGCCTGATCCTGGCCGACATCCTCGGCAGCCGGGAGTCCTGCAAATGCCTCGCGGAGTCGGTCATAACTTCGGTCGACCGCCTCGACGATCACCTTCGTATCGCCCACGACTGGCATGAAATTCGTATCTCCCTCCCACCGGGGCACAACATGTGTGTGGAGGTGATCGCCAATCGACCCGCCAGCCGCACCCCCACCCAGATTGAGGCCGGCGTTGAACCCACCTGGAGCGAGTTCCTCACGCATCGCCTCGAACGTCTGTGCCTTCAGGCGGGCATGATCCAACAGTGTCGGATCGTCGAGGGCTTCCCATCGATCGGTGTGTTCGTGAGGGATGATCATAGCGTGGCCTGGATTGTACGGCGCATTATTCAAAATCACGAAGTTGTGTGGTGTCCGTGCGAGAATTCGAGAATCGCGGTCCTCGTCACGCTCCGGAAGCACACAGAACGGACAGCCGTCGATGGGGTCTTCCTCACGCTCGACCCACTCGATCCGCCACGGTGCGTACAACTTGTCCGTCTCCATACACCACAATACTCACGCCGCGGCAAATGTGTACCTCTCGTATCGGCCGGCTCCGGGCACTCGCACACGGCCTCTCACCGCCCGAGATCAGAATTCTGGCGAGTGAACGAATCGAGAATCATGCCCTCAGAATCGCTCACGGCCGACACGACCCGCCTACGAAGACAGCGCCGCGGTCTGGGACGGTCACTCAGACGGCGCCTAGAGACACGTCCAATCAGTCGAACCCGTGTATGCCGGTCGTGGTGACCTCACAGCCGTCTTCGGTGACGAGCAACGTGTGTTCAGCCTGGCTCACGAGGGTATCCGACTGCTCTTTGAGAACGGGGTAGCCTTTGATGACGTTTCGCTGTTTGAGTCTGCGCAGCGCCATGTCGGTCCCTGATCCCTCGAGCCAGCGGGCCGCGAAGGGCACCTCGTCCATCTCAGCAATCTGTTCGAGCACTTGCCGGGCACGGCGGTCTCGAACAGACCGTTCCTGCTGAATTTCAAAAATCTCCTCGGTAGACCCTTCACCAACTTTGCCACGTCCATCGGTCGCGAACGGCTCGATCGCGATTGCGTCACCGACTTCCAGTGTGTTCGACCGGTCGACGCCTCGATTCGGAATTGTCGGGCCCGTGTGAGCGTCGTATCGTTCGACGCCGTGGCCCGAGAGGTTCAGGACAGGTGTGTACTCGTAGTCTCTGATGACGTTCTCGATAGCTGCACCAATCTCTCCGGCACTCTGTCCTGGAGCGACTCGATCGATCGCTGCCTCTAGAGCCATTTCTGCTGCCTCCACCATCTCCGGGGTGCCAGTGTGATCGACGGTTACGGCTGCGTCCGCGATATACCCGTCTACGTGAACGCCGATGTCGAGACAAATCATCTCCTCGCCAAACGTGGTCTCATCATCCGGGCCAGGCGTCGCGTGAGATGCCTCCTCGTCGACGCTGATGTTCACCGGGAAGGCGAGCCCGGCTCCCTGGTCGCGAATGTGGCTTTCGGCCCACTCGGCGACTTCCAGATGAGACTGTCCCGGTTCGATCATTTTCCGGGCCTCGTTCATCGTCTCCGCGAGGAGTGCTCCCGCCTCGCGATAGCTTTCGACAGTGTCGGTATCGAGCGATCCATGACTCATGGTCATCTATTCGCCGGACAATCCGAAAGAGGTTGCGGGACCTGTCTCGAATCTTACTCGCAGTGTGAGCCGGTGACCGGGAGTTTCCGATCCTCCGATCCACGGTGATATTTCATCTCAATCGAAATCGCCGACAGTAACCACGATATCGTGCTGATGGGTGAACTCTCCGACCCTGGTGAACCCCGGAGTGAGTGTACTCGTGTTCCGGGATTTCAGAGCCGGTGGAGTATCGGTGAGAGATAATCCGGAGAGAATATGTCGGTTGAGTACGTTCGGTTAATTGACGGGCTCGGGGCCTATGAGGTACAGGCGTGGGACTCTTAATCCCGAGACAGAGGGTTCGAATCCCTCCGAGCCCGCTACACTCCTGTCGAGAGCGTCTTTTCGGTGGTATCTCACAGCAGTCCCAAGAGCAGAACGCCAGCTGGAAAATCAGACCGAACGCAGGCGCCGAGTCCCTTTTTGATGGGCTAGTCCTCACTGGGAAACAAGAGACATGATCGGGAGCAGAGAAAACACAAAGCTGTCTTTGATACACGGTCACTCCAACCCGAGGACATCCACCAGTGGCAGTCGAGCAGAGTGATTGTGACGGCAGTACTCGTATCCGAACTGAGCCTGAGCGGCTTCCGCTTTCCTGCCCCACCTCATCGCGTGGTTGTGTTCGTACATTTGAGTTGTATGAACGGCGTCGGCACCAACTGGAAGCCGTGGGCTTTCGTCTTACTCCGCTATACCCGCCGAATGCTCACAGAGACACGGCGGATGCCCACGACTTCAGCCGCAGGTAACTGACGAGGACATTTCGGAGGGAATATGTCCACTCAGTACGAAACTAATTATACAGGGCTCGGGGCCTATGAGGTACAGGCAAGGGACTTTTAATCCCGAGACAGAGGGTTCGAATCCCTCCGAGCCCGCTGTACGGTCCCTCAAATCGCAATATCGATACTTATGAGTCAGGAAAACCTGAACGGCGAAGATATCTCAGCACTTCGAGACGAATACACACAGAAAGTAAATCATACATTACCCGAGACAGCACAGAACAGTGATGGCTGGCCGATCCATCTTGATCACTGTTTTGGCCGGGTCGTTCTCGACAATCTATTCCAAGATGAGTGGTACGATCACGTCGCTGACCGGCCAGCATACCAAAACCTGTCGAAGGACCAACTCGAGGAAGCAATCAGAATTGCTGACACGATGCTCGAAGAAGGAAAACCCACTGTGGAGGAGTTGAATCAGAAGTCCCTCGAGTGGCGCGGCAAAAACGAAACTGAAGACAGAGACGGAAACGGAACCGGAAACTAGAGCGAGCGCAAACACAAAGGCACGGATTCCCCACAGCCGAATCCCACGACACATCTCCGTGAGAGGAGTCAAACCTCTCATCGTCGCTAATGTGCGAGTCTCCGGGGTTTAGTAGGTCGTGGTCTGCTTACTGAAAGATGTATCTGCGTGTACGAAATACACAATACTGTGGGTGCAATATCAAACAAATTCGACACGGCGCGGCTCACGAAAGTCACCAGCGTCGGGTCATTGATCGGGTGGATCGGGACGATAGCAATCGCCGCCGGCCTCCAGAGCGTCACCTCGCTCGATTACATCGTGCTCGGGATCAGTCTGTTCTGGCTCGTGTTGACAGTCGGCATCGTCACGTACGTCAAACCCGGAACACCGGTGGCGCTCAGCCAAAATCCAGTCTGGAAAGACTGGCTCGGAGCAAGTGTAGTCGGGATTGCGATCAATATCGCCGCCGCGTTACGGAGAGT
>JAQCMZ010000182.1 GCA_028274825.1 Haloferacaceae archaeon | reverse complement strand
GAGCACACTCTCCCAGGGAGCCGTTTTCCGGGGGTCACCGGCCAGGTGGATCACCGCGGTTACACCGGCCATCGCCGTCCGTACCGTGGTTTCGTCGGTGATATCCGCAACATAGATATCCTCGTCATCGACGCTGTCGGGCACCCGCTCCGGGAGTAGCGGTTCACGGTCGAGAAGCCGCCAGTCGTAAGCATCACCTATCCCTCCGAGGATGGCGCGTCCGACCCGTCCACCGGCACCCGTGAGCAGGATCGGTTTCTCCATTCGACCGAATATGTGCCCACCGCCGGGAAATATCGTGCGGTTACCAGTGACTCGCAACGAATCTGACCTGGCGGGCGAGGCCGGTCAGCAGAGACGCCCAGTCTGATGGAGTTTTGTCGCCGGGGACACAACCGCCCCTGCATGCATATCGGAATCGTCTCAGACACCCATGATAACCTGCGGCTGGCGCGAGCTGCTGCCGAATTCTTCGAGGATCGCGCTGATATCGTCGTTCACTGTGGAGATGTCGTGGCGCCGTTCACTGCGATGGTGTTCGACAGTGAATACGAATTCTACGCGGTTCGAGGAAACAACGAGGGAGAGCGGGCGCTCGAGCAGGTAATCGAGACGTTCGGCACACACCTCGGTGAGGCGGGACCCGTCTCTGTCGCGGACCGAGAACTGGCTGTGTATCACGGGACCGACGAAACACTCCTCTCGGCGCTGGTTGATTGTGGCGAGTACGACTACGTTCTGCACGGACACACACATCTTCACGGGACGGAAACCCGCGGGGCTACGACACGAATCAACCCGGGCGGGCTCCCGATCCCTGGCGCGGACGATGCATTTCATGTGGCGCTACTGAACACAGATACTGACGAGATCGAACACCACGAACTCAGCTGAGTGTCTGCTGGGGTCGTTTCGCGACCAAACTACCCCCAGAGCAGGGTGTGACTCAGGAGAGCGGTCGCTGACAGACAGCTGACTAATGACCGGAGGCGCCACGGCCAGTGATAGCTCACGCTCTGCCACCACCCCATCAGCTGAGACCAGGTAGATATTACTCTCTACAGTCCTCAAGTGAAGTTAATGAGCAAACCGACGACAGATTCGGTGTTACTCCACGACGACCCGCCGCTGGATTTGCGGCTCTCGTCTGCGGAATTAGAAGCAACGCGTGAGCGGATTGTCACTTTTATCGTAGAGTTGGTCGATTCTGCCGGCGCCGACGGGGCTGTTCTGGGTTTGTCTGGTGGAATCGACTCCACGGTGACGGCTCACCTGGCCGTCGAGGCGCTCGGCGAGGAGGGGCTGCACGGACTCGTCATGCCGTCACGGGTGAACGACTCTGAGACGATGAGCGACGCTGAACGCGTTGGCGAGCGACTGAACATCGACTTCGACACCGTCGAGGTGCAGCCGATTGCCGATGCTGTGTTCGACGCGTTCCCGGATGGGACCGCCGATCAGATGGCAACGGGGAATGTGTACGTCCGTTCACGGGCGGTTCTCAATTACTTCGTCGCCAATCACGAAAACAGGATTGTCCTGGGGACTGGGAACCGCTCGGAGGCGATGGCTGGCTACTACACGAAATACGGCGATCAAGCAATTGACTGCAATCCGATTGGGAATCTGTACAAAATGCAAGTCCGCCAGTTGGCTGCTCACGTCGGTGTCCCCCACGATCTCGTCATGCAGACGCCCACCGCCGGCATGTGGGTCGACCAAACCGATGAAGAGGAGATGGGCATCGATTATGACACTCTCGACGCCATTCTGGCGGTCCACATCGATGGCCCGCTTTCTGAGAGTGCGACTGCTCGCGAACTGGACGTGGCTCTCGAAGACGTCGAGCGCGTGGTCGAACTCCACGAGACGAGTGCTCACAAACGACAGATGCCACCTGCCCCCGATTCCCCGTATCAGTAATCACCCCCACTGACCGAAATCAAGACAGTCATCTCGATATTGGCCGGTGGCTCACCGTGAGTTGGTCTGTCTCCAGTCTCTCGGCTCTGGCATTCACAATCACCCACCCCGCTCCAGCATCCCGGTGTAGTGTTTTTGTCACCCGCCACGATTGGCTGCGATATCGGCTGCGTTCTCGCGGATAAGTCGGGCGAACGCCTCTGCCTCGGCAGCCTCCTGTTCGGACTGGTCACTCGTACTGTAGAGCCGCCGTTTGACTGTCTTCAGCGCTTTTGGGTTGTTCCCGGCGATTTCACGTGCCTTCTCCCGCGGGTCATCGACAATCTGTGAGACGAGCCCTTGTCGGAGTGCGGCTTGAGCGCCGAGAACTCGCCCAGAGAGGGCAAACTCGAGGGCATCACCTTTCCCCATGATGTCGGGAAGCCGAGCGGTGCCGCCCCAGGCGCCGAAAATCCCGAGTCTGACGCCGGGTTCTCCCAGAGTTGCGGCAGCCGTCGCAACGCGGATATCGGCCGCTAACGCGAGTTCCACGCCCCCGCCTCTTGCGGCACCGTCGATCCCAGCAATGACGACCGGCTCAGCCGTCTCGATGGCGGTCGCGACTCGCTGCCCGTGGCGGGCAAACGACGCCGGCTCTTCGAGATTGGCAATCACATCGAGATCGGCTCCAGCACAAAAGGCCGACCCAGCCCCGCGAAGGAGGACGACTGGCTCTTTGGCCTCTGTGACCGCCGTCTCCAACGCATCCAGGCCCGCTGGTGTGAGTGCGTTTCGCTGTTCTGGACGATCTAATGTGATGACTCGCACCGTCCCTTGGCGGCCTGATGTGGTATCGTTACCGGCCCTCTCATCGCCGAACTGACTCGTGTGAATCATTTTTATATGAACCGAACAGTGTTCCAAAGGTCTTTGCCCTTGCCCGCAGTATCGCCAGTCGATGCAGGATGCCGTCCGGGCACGGGAGGCGGCGAATGAGGCCATCTCGGACATCGAGCCTCCGGAACTCCGTGCGTCCATCGAAACCCGCCTCGCAGTGGCGTCGATGACTCCTGGAGTTCTCACGCTGGTGACAGCCCGAGAAACTGACCCAGAGACTGACCCTGACGCGACTGCCGACCGAGCCGCTGGTGTCCAGCTCATCTACGAAGGACTCCGTCTCACCCGGTCGCTGGCCTGTGACGAGCCGTGGGCGGAGGCTGCGACTCCTCTCGTGGAGGCTGACGCCGATCTGAGCGTTCTCGCAGCTGACGTGCTGGTGGCCCGCGGGTTCTATTTGCTCGCGAAAACCGATGCTGCCGCAGCAGCCGTCGAAGTCGTCCGGACGTTCGGCCGGGATCAAACCCTCCGCAACAGAGATAGAGCGGACGTAGAAGCGCTCGATCAAAATCTCGAGAAGGATGTTCTCGAACTGGCCATCACCGCGGGGACCATCACCGCCGGCGACGACCCGCCGGAGAAACTGCTCTCGTACGCTCGAGACCTTACAGCAGATCACGACGGTCAGTTACCCCCTACCGACAAGATAGTCTCTGAGGCGGCCACGACACAAATTGCCACGCTCTCGAAAGACCGCGTCTCCGCGACCGATCCCTAACCCGAGATGTGCCCGGGGATTCGGTATCGTAGTGATTTCACATCTCCAGCGAATCGTAACCCCTATAGACGAATCCAGCTAATCCAAAATCACGTGCCTGGGTAGCTTAGTGGTAAAGCGCGTCCTTGGTAAGGACGAGACCCCGGATTCAAATTCCGGCCTAGGCTCTCTTTCCCTGTTATGTCCGGTAGTTATCGGGTTCTTCGTCGGTGAAACAATGTCCACCGCGCAAGAACGAGTACCCGGTGTCAAATACGGCACCCCGACGCAGTCATGCGTTTTCACGGAAAAGACAGGCATACTACATTATACATTTAAAGATTGCCACGCAAACGATCTAGATCTAGTACAGAGGA
>JAQCMZ010000525.1 GCA_028274825.1 Haloferacaceae archaeon | reverse complement strand
CGGGAGAGAACACCGCTCGGACACGCTCATCGCGACCACATCCGTGATCTCTCTATCGTGCAGATCCGCGAGATGTATCGACAGGCAATCCGGAACCTCATCGACGAGGTCGCAGAAACGGAGGAGTTCTTCCGGGCCGGAATCGTCGCTGTAGACATCACCGAGGCAGACCCCTTTACGGGCGACCGCACCGGCCACGAGGACGAGATCATCGGAACGAAAGAGAACACCGACGAATACGCCTATCAGTGGGCCACAGTCCAGTTGGTCGGGAACGCTGTTCCACTCGTGCTTGATGCTCGTCCCGTGCGGAAAGGCGAATCACGCAAGGAAATCGTCGAAGATTTGCTCAACTCTGCTGAGGGCCTCGTTCACGTCGACAACGTCTTGATGGATCGGGAGTTCGATAGCCAGCACGTCTTGGAGATGATCAGCCAGCGTGGGCTCTCCTACGTCGTTCCGAAGCGGATGCAGACGAGTGAGAGAGCTCAGGCCAAGCGGTTGCTCCAGCGCGACCAAGACCGCTACGAGACCGACCGGAAGCTCCACCTCGGCAAGAACGAGTGGCACGAGATGACGCTAATCTACCGTCGGAAAGAGGACTCCGAGCATGACGATCACCGGCAGTATTCGGTGTTCATGACCAATTGCGGGAGTGGTCACCTCACTGAGTACGGGTATCGGTGGGAGATCGAGAGCGGCTACAGGTCAATAAAGCGGTTCATGGCCGCCACGACGTCGAAGAATTTCGGGCTTCGATTCTTCTATTTCGCGTTCGCGTGTCTGCTGTACTCGATCTGGCGAGCCGTCGACTTGCTCGTCCAGGTCGCGTTGACTGGTGAGTACAAGCACTCGCCGATCGTAACAGCGGACAATACGCTGCTGAAGAAGGAGACTGGAATCGGGTAGGAAAGCTCTCAGTCTGGGTTAGCACGGTGTCTGAGTGGCTACACTATCCGAGATATCGGAAGCGTTCCGAATTAGTTTCCAGTTCAACAAAAATCCACGATTGGGGAGGGATCTGAAGGAGGTTCCGCTCATCGATTCGGCTGAAACCACGCATCGCAGCCCCGCTAAGCCCACTGTAGTCTCAACTTCCACAGGTTCGGAGGATGTCGAAAATACAAGCGAGATGGTGGCGAGAGTCGTTGTTTGAGGGCTGAGAGAGGTGATGGTTTGACAGGATCAATGCATGGATCAGTTGGAAACCCTGGAACCCGGAGAGTTGGAGTGAGAGAGCGGGACTCGAGAGGGAGTTGTCACTCCCGAGTCCCGCGGCCTAGCCGGTTCGGTTGCTCGGCAGTCAGTCAGGTGGGACTAGGCAGAAGCCGACGAGTTCGACGACTTCGCCGGCGCGAAGCGGCGGCTTCGCGCCAAGATTCCTGGCGACTACCTCACGAAGCAGGAGGTTCGTGAGACGCCAGACGTTGTACATAACGACGCCAAGGACGAAGTACAGCAGCCGGACGCGGTAATCGGTTGAGGCTGTAGTTGGGAGGAA
>JAQCMZ010000520.1 GCA_028274825.1 Haloferacaceae archaeon | reverse complement strand
GGTGCGGAAGTGGGAGTTGCGACGGCAGGCATCGGGGCCTGTGGACGGCCCGACCGTGGCCTCTGATACCGCTCAAGGGCATCATCCCAATGGTATCCGAGGCGTGTCCGACTAATCCACGGGAAGAAGCTCCGGGGCTTGACCCCGGTGCAGTTCACCATGATCCGAACCCCCTCGTACGTCAGCTATTGATTGTGCGGGTGCTATCCGGTGTGTCCTGAGCCCGTCCGCGGAACTTGCCTGTGAGCGTCTCTCGTATCTGAAGTCAGGGATTTTCGCTTCGGTGGCGCTGTGACTGGGCTCTACACGAAGATGTGATCTCGCTGCCAATGAGTGATTGCCTGGTTTCAGTTGTCAGTGCCAGTCTCCGGTAGGGATGCCCGGACCCGGTCATCGACCGAGGAGAAGTCGGCCACTACCGCCTGTTTTTAATAACGGGCTAACTGACTTAGAGTAGATGACATCGGTTGAGGGAGACGTGTTCGAGACACCCGACTTCGGGTTCGAGCACTCCCCGGTGACGGATCAGTCGTTTGAGAATGCACTGCTAAAGGCACGCACAGGCGAACGGCTCTCCATCGATGATGGGATCGAACTTATGACGACGGGCACAGACGGCCCTGGGATCGACCAGATCCGTAAGGAAGCTGTCCTCAAGGCGGCAGATATCCGTCGTCGAGAGGTCGTCGGTGATGAGGTTACATTCGTTGCTAATCTCAACAACAACGTGACGACTGCCTGCAATACCGGCTGTTTGTTCTGCAATTTCAAGAATACCGCTGCAAATTTCGAGACAGAAAATGACAGTTCTCACGCAGGGTTCACCAAAACGCCTGCCGAATCACGGGCGACAGTCTCTGATGCGCTGGACACAGGAATCTACGAGGTGTGTTCTGTGTCAGGGCTGCACCCGGCACTAGCACTGAACGAAGAGCACAAAGAGATTCTCGCAGCCCACGAGTCACCAGCCAAGACGGTCAACTACAAGCCACCCGTCGTTTACGACACTGACCCGGGAACGTATCTCGAGCAGATGCGAGCGATGTCTGTCGGCGGCGTTCACCTCCACTCGATGACTCCAGAAGAAGCGTATCACGCACGCCGGGGCACCGACTGGGATTACGAGACGGTGTACGGCCGACTCGCGGACGCAGGGCTCGATTCGGCGCCTGGTACGGCCGCAGAGATCCTCGTCGATGAAGTGCGCGACGTGATCTGCCCGGGGAAGATCCGAAGTGACGACTGGGTAGCGGCGATGGAAGGCGCAGTTGCGGCTGGACTCGACGTGACCGCCACTATCATGTACGGACACGTAGAGAATGCAGCCCACCGTGTCCATCACCTGGACACGATACGCGAGTTCCAAGATCGCACCGGCGGGATAACCGAATTCGTCCCGCTATCGTTCGTCCATCAACACACCCCACTGTACGAGCAAGGCATCGTGGACGGGGGAGCAAGTGATGCAGAAGACGAGTTGATGATCGCTGTTTCCCGATTGTTCCTGGACAATATCGAGCATATTCAGTCGTCGTGGGTGAAGTTTGGCGACGAGAAGGGTCTGAAGATGCTCAGCTGCGGAGCCGACGACTTCATGGGGACGATCCTCTCTGAGGAGATCACCAAACGCGCCGGCGGAAAGTATGGAGAAGCGCGGTCAGTCGCAGAATACGTCGAGATGATTTCAGCAATCGGCCGTATCCCGGTTGAGCGATCGACCGATTATCGCCAGCGCCGTCGGATCGATCCCGAAAATTCCCCGCACGGGCCGACACTCGGCCCTCGTGCCGACGGAACACCGCTCGTCCAGTCTGAAGACCGTGTTGGGAAACCCCCGGCCGACGACTAATACGACCGCTCACACCGATTCGGGACGAAACTGTACGGTCTCAGCCGCAACTGCAGGTTGAGTAAGACAGATCGGCCGTGACTACTACTCTCTGGTGGGTGGACGGCGAGCATGTGACAAATCGCCGTTCTCACACCCCGAGCAGACGAACAGGAGAATCCATACCTGCGAGCCAGAAGCCTCCCTCACGACCGTCAGCACAGATGAACACTATATCTCACTCATGTGCGACCTCCTCCGGTGAGTAGGCGGGTTCACCCGGGAAGCGACACTGATCCGGCGGAATCAGGTTCTATCGACCGAGCGTGTAACTCACGAGGCTAACGGTCCGGATACCCGAAGATGAAACGATATGCTCATATGACTTGGGGTCATTCGTATGTGCTGTGACTGTAGGCGTATGATGGCTCCGACACACGTTGTCGTCGGTGCGATCCTAGCGATGCCGATCCTCGTGTTATCCCCAGGGTACGCTGTCACTGCCGCCCTCGCGGCTATTGCGGGTGGGATATTCCCAGATTTCGATTTGTTTTTTGGGCGTCATCGACGCACACTCCACTTCCCAGGCGGCTATTGGGCACTGGCAACACCAATCCTCGGCTGGGCCGTTCTCGAGCCGGGGACTGCAACTGTGGCCGCTGCGTTCTTTCTCACGGCTGCCGGAATTCACTCCCTGCAAGACTGGTTTGGAGCCCCACCCGAGGCCCGGCCCTGGGAGTCGACCTCGAACAAGGCAGTGTACTCTCATCTCACGGGCCAGTGGCTGCCTCCGAAACGGTGGGTGCGATACGATGGCGCTCCCGAAGACCTCGCGATCACAGTCGGGTTAGGAGTGCCCGGGATTGTTCTGTTCGACTCACCAGTCTCGGTACTCCTGATTATCAGCGTCGCTATCGGTGTCGTGTACGCGTCCATTCGGAAGCATATTCCGCGATACGTATCTGGACTCATTGAGTAAGTCGACAAGACGTGAGAAACCAGCGGCACGTCGTCATCGCCCGACAACGTGACGCGGGCACCGCACCTGTCGTTTGGGTGAGCCTCCACCACAAGACGGCGAAGCTGCTGAGAGACGCCGGCGACTGCGACCGACAGCACCGGGTGATTGACATCGGTATTAACGATCTCAGGTCGGGAGTGAGCGTGCCGTCGTGGGATGCCGGTTGTCCCACAGTGGCGGTCTGCACGTCGTTGGTAACCCACTCTCTCGTGACCGCGACCGTGAGCCTGAGCGTGAACCGTGGTCGGTAGTGTGCTGGCCTCGGACGCGTTTCCGAGATGTTTTCTCCCGTGGCCCGTATCGAAAGGCATGAAACACGAGCGGATCGTCGTTCTCGCTCACGAGAAATTCCCGGAGCGTGCGAAAACGGCACTGGGAGTGATGCGTTACGGCGATCAAGAGGTAGTAGCCGTGCTGGACCGCGATCACTCCGGTCAGCAAATCGCAGATCACGTGTCGAACGTGACTGATGGGCCGATTGTGTCGTCGTTTCCGGAGGCCCGCGAGATGGTGGACCGGCCGATCGACGCAGTGTATGTTGGGATTGCCCCAATCGGTGGGGGATTCGACGATTCCTGGCGGGCAGATATCCAGGCTGGTATCGAGGCTGGATGCGATATCGTCGCTGGGCTTCACTACTTTCTCGGGGATAACGACAAATTCGCAAGTCTCGCTGCAGACAACGGCGTGCAGTTGCGCGATGTCCGCCGTCCCGACGACGAGTTGACTGTGAGTCGAGGCGTTGCCGACGAGGTTGGCGCCGAGATCGTGTTGACCGTCGGGACCGACTGCTCGGTCGGAAAAATGAGCTCAACCCTGGAGATTGTCGAGACTCTTCGAGACCGGGGAGTCGACGCAGCGATGATTCCAACCGGGCAGACTGGGATTATGATCGAGGGGTGGGGGACAGCTGTCGATGGGGTTGTCTCAGACTTCACCGCGGGGGCTGTCGAGGAGATGATTCTCGCGGCTGGTGACGAATATGAGTATCTCGTCGTGGAAGGGCAGGGTTCGATCGTCCACCCCGCGTATTCGGCGGTTACCTGCGGGATTCTCCACGGCGCGATGCCAGATCATCTTGTGTTGTGTCACGCCGCTGGTCGAGACCAGATTCACGGCTACGAATCGTTCAATCTCCCCACCGTCGAAACGTATGTTGATCTTTACGAGGGGCTCGCGGCCTCCGTGAGCGGCGCATCTGTCGTTGGCGGCTGTCTCAACACGTCTGGAATCACCACCACAAAGAACGCACAGCATCAGATAGAGACATTCGGCGAACAAATCGGCGCGCCCGCGACCGATCCCGTTCGATTCGGCGCTGAGGCTGTTGCAGACGCACTAACCGAGACCGGCCGACTAGGATCACAGCCGAACCCGGGAGACAGGGCGGGTGATGACCAGTGACGTTGCGCACGTCGTACGAGCGTATTAGCTTAGATCTAGAGACCCCGTTCACGATTGCCCGCGGGACGAGCAGTGAAACAGAGAATTTCATAATACGAGTGACCGACAAAGGGGGGATGACCGGCATCGGCGGGGCGGCACCTGCTACACAGTACGGGGAGACAGCAGAGACCGTTGCGGCTGTATTACCGGAGCTGTTACAGATTGTCGAGGAAATCGATGACCCGCACGCACTCCACGAGTTAGAGGCACGAATGAAAGCCCGGATTCGCGGAAACCCGGCTGCCCGGTGCGGGGTCAGTATCGCCGCCCACGACCTCGCCGCCCGGCGACTCGGGGTATCTCTACACCGTATGTGGGGACTGAACCCGTCACAGACTCCGGTCACGTCGTTTACTATCGGTCTGGACACGGTCGACCAGATGCAAGAGAAAGCAACTGCCGCGGCTGCCGACCACTCGAATATAAAGCTGAAACTCGGGGACGGCCGCGATCGTGAGATTGTCGAAGCCGTCCGCGAGGTGGCGCCGGATACCCGGCTCCGGGTTGACGCGAACGAGGCGTGGACCCCCAAAGAGGCGGTTCAGAAGAGCGAGTGGCTGGCCGATTACAATATCGAATTCATCGAGCAGCCGGTCTCAGCCGAGGACCCAGCCGGGCTGAAATTCGTTTACGAGCACTCACCCCTCCCGATAGC
>JAQCMZ010000518.1 GCA_028274825.1 Haloferacaceae archaeon | reverse complement strand
ACACATACGGCTTTCGGGCATACGATCCACTTGACTAGGACGACGCATTCATCAGTGAATACGTCGTCCACGGTGAAGGCGAGTACGTTGATGGAGATGTTCACGTGAACACCTGCGAGAGCCACGCGTCGCTAGGGCGACGGTGGCTCTCGCCGCATCGAGGTGTCTCTAAAGACAGACTCACGCCGTATATCCGAGCGTTGCAACTCCGTCGAGAAGTGTTCCGCAAACCGGGGAAAGAAGCGCTCAAAACCATCCTCGAAACTGCGCTATGACTCACCAACAATCTCCGCCACAAGAGCGCTTATCTATAGAGCTTGGTGATACGAGTCCGGAACGATTATAATAAACTACAATCGTAGCACATAGTCGTAGTAGACCGTTAGTATAATAACCATCGTAAGTGGTTATATATCGATCGAACTGCCGTCGTGCGATTGAGTGTGCAGTATCTTCCAATTGCTACTATAGCAGTTTAGTTAAGAGCACTGCCACCGGACAATAGTTAGATAATCTACTATTAATATGTATCGTCTAGTATGTTTTATTGTCTGCCCCGCCTTCGAGAGTGCCATTACAACACTAATGCTGTAATTTTATCCGTCGAGTTGTCTCATGTATGGGCCGTTCATTCTAGCTGTTCGAATTATACGAATGTACTCGGTCCATATCACTGTGTTTTCGATACCCCTCGTGGCTTCTAAATTAGAAACAACTGGAGTAACGCCGCAACGCAAGCGTTTTCGTGTTAATAACAATGAGCTAATATATATGGGCCTATTCTCTTATTCAAGTAAATAGAATATAAGTGGCAACAGAGATCATGATTGTTATTAATCCCCGTGCTGAGAGTCTGTACCGCACATCTGCGCCGACACGGTTCAGGCGTCGTATGCCATGATTTTCTTGTCGAATCCTAACAGCAATTTTATCAGTACTAGATAGAAGCATGCTACCATTTGATTTCAATAGGTTCAACCGTGATGAACAGAGTTATTTTATCTCAACTCATTTATCATGAAGATGGGACAGAACACCACCGTTGGCTCGGACGAACGAATGCTCAACATTATTGAGGCGTTGAAAGAGCGGACGTCTGCTGGGGTAACGGAGTTAGCTGATGCACTGGAGATGCCAAAGAGTACTGTCCACGTCCATCTGTCGACGCTCAAAGAACGAGGCTACGTCGTTCAGGACGAGTCACACGAGTATCAACTCAGCCTGCGGTTTCTGGACATGGGGACGACGATCAGACAAACGCAGGATATGTACGACGAGGTCATTCCCAAACTCAAACAACTCGCCGAAGAGACTGAAGAGAAAGCCTGGTGGACCGTCGAAGAGAACGGCAAAGCAGTGTTCATCGCGAAAGCCGTGGGCAGCCGTGCCATCCGTACGAACGCCTATATTGGGCAGCACATCGAACTCTATCGACTAGCCGCGGGGAAGTCGATCTTGGCGAACCTCCCAGACGACCGAAAGAACGCGATCATCGACGGGTACGAATTCCCACTCGCCGACGGAAATAGTCGTGAGGACCTAGAACGGGAGCTGGCCGAGATTCGAGAGACGGGCGTTGCATATGGTACTGAACGGTTCCTGCAAGGCGTCTCTGGCGTAGGCGTCCCCCTGAAAGACAACGCCGGGAACGTCTACGGTGCTATCAGCGTCTCGGGGCCAACTAACCGCCTTGACAGCGATCGCGTGGAGAACGAACTGACGAATCTTGTCCGGGGCATCTCGGGTGAACTACGGGTCAGTCTCTCGTACAAATAGTTCTCTTTATTCGAACGGCCTATTATCACATATCTAATGGTTTAGACATTCTCTCCTCACGGAATGCGAGATATCAGCCATTCATATTGTTCTATTTGTTCGAACGAGTGTCGACTGTGGAGCGTTGACAGAACGGAGATCGGCGCGTTCGGGTTGGCGTTACGACTGGCCCTCGCTCTCGCTACAGAGGAGAACAGGCAGTTCAGTGTTCAGCACGACGGACTGGCTCACGCTCTTGAACAGCACTTTTACGGCCGGCGACCGACTACGCCCAGCGACGCAGATGGTGCCGGCGTCGAGTTGTTTAGCGGTTGCGATGATTGACTCCGCTGGTTCGCCGCTTCCTTCGCGGAGTTCCACCGAGACTCCCGCCTCTTCAAGAAGTTCTTGTGCTCGTTTGACGGCTTCTATACGTGTCACTGAAGCACCTTCTGGATTGTCGACGAAATCGTGGAGCAAGTATGCACGAATGTTGTCGACATCGAACAGGTCGATGACGGTCTCGGCCTGTGCGGTCGCACGGTCGATGCTCTGGTCGATGCCCAGCACCACATCGTTCATAGAGATTGTTTAGTATAATGTTCGGAAATAAGTATCGGACATTTTGACCGCCACGGTAGCAAAGCGGAGCCAGCGATGGGGTCAAGCCTGGAGAGCCCCTATCACGTATCCGTTGAAAGGTGATGAGACCGAAACTGAGACCTCAGCTAGTCGGCCATACCGACGCCGAGATGTTTGTCGAGTACCTCTTCATCCTCACGCACGTCTGCAGCCTTCCCTTCGTGGACGATGTGCCCGTGTTCGAGGATGTACGTGTAATCGGAGACACCCAGCGCGACGGGAATGTTTTGTTCGACGACTAAGACGGTGATCCCCTGGTCGTTGAGGTCTTCGATGATGCTCTCGATCTGCCGGACGATGTACGGAGCGAGTCCCTCCGTCGGTTCATCGAGCAGGAGCAAGTCGGGATCGGCGATGAGCGCGCGGCCGATCGCGACCATCTGCTGTTCCCCCCCGGAGAGAACTGAGCCCTGGCTATCCTCGCGTTCCCTGAGGTTCTCGAACATGCCGATCACCTCGTCGACTGACGGGCCGCCGCTGGCCTCGACGCCGATATGTCCCATTTCGATGTTCTCGCGGACGGTCAGTCCGGGGAAGACGCGGCGCTCTTCGGGGACAAAGGCGATTCCGTTTCGGATGGTCGACTCGGTTTCGAGGGTTGTGATGTCCTCACCGTCGAACGTGATCGAGCCGGCGTTCGGCGTGAGGTTGCCGACGATTGATCGGAGCGTCGTCGTCTTGCCGACGCCGTTGCGGCCGACCAGCGAGACTACTGAGCCGCGCTCGACGTTGAGGTCGACACCCTGCAGGACCTCCGTCATGTCGTAACCGGCGTGGAGCCCCTGTATCGAGAGGAGTGGGTCACTCATCGCGCGCACCCCCGAGGTACGCGTCACGGACGTCTTCGTTCGCTGCGATTTCCTCCGGCGTCCCGCTCGCGAGCACCTGGCCGCGAGTCAGCACAGTAATTCTGTCCGAAACGCGCATGACGAGGTCGATGTCGTGTTCAATGAGCATCAGTGACTGGTCCGAGAGGACGTCGTTGATGAGGTCCATCGTGTCCTGGGTCTCTTCAGTGCTCATGCCGGCCGTCGGCTCGTCGAGCATGACGAGTTCGGGATCGGTTGCGAGCACGAGCCCGATTTCGAGCCGTCGCTGGTCGCCGTAGGCGAGCGTCTGTGCGTTTTCGTCAGCACGCTCGCGGAGGCCGATCTGGTCGAGAATCTCGTCCGTCTTGGCGGTCAGGTCGTCGAACGAGTTCTTGTTCCGGAACATCGCTTCCCGGGGACTGATGTCGTCCGCGTGAACTGACTGGGCTGCCAATCGCACGTTTTCGTGGACGCTCAGCCCGCCAAAGACGTTCGTGATTTGGAACGAGCGGCCAACGCCGCGATGAACCCGTTCGTGCGGGGGCATGGTGGTGATTTCTTCACCGTTGAACAGGACCGCCCCTTCCGTCGGAATGAGCGCTCCAGTGATGAGGTTGAACGTCGTCGTTTTTCCGGCGCCGTTCGGGCCGATGACACTCCGGAACTCGCCCGCCTTCACTTCGAGGTCTACCTGGTCGACGGCGGTGAGTTCACCGAAGCGCTTCGTCAGCCCATCCGTCTTGAGGACTGTGTCAGTCATTCGTGTTCACCTCCGACTCGTCGAGGCCAACCGGCGGTTCACCCTCCGAGGAACTCTGTCGCCGTTGGGCTAGGAGCGACGGGACCGAGACGAGCCCACGTGGAACGAACAGCACGAACAGGACGAAGATGGTGCCGATCACCATCCGCCACTGTTCGGTGTACGACGAGAGGATATCCTCCGCGCCGATGAAGACGCCAGCGCCGAGCATTGGCCCGAAGAGGGTCCCCATCCCGCCCAGCAGCGTCATCACGATGACTTCACCGGAGTGGATCCACGCTAGCGTCTGGTCCGGCGAGATAATGAACGTACTCGGTTTGACGGCCAACAGACCGCCCGCCATGCCCGCCATTCCGCCGCTGATGACGAACGCCCGCCGTTTGTACTTCGTCACGTCGTAGCCGAGGAACTCGGAGCGTTCTTCGGCCTCGCTGATGGACTGGAGCACGCTTCCGAACGGGGCGTTCATGAACCGTCGCGCGAACAGGTACGAGAGCAATGCCAGTACAAGAGTGGTGTAGTAGAACACGACGTTAGGCGTGATCTCGAACCCGGCGACGAGTAGCTCGATCTCACCGAGTTCAGTACCGACGCCGGCGATGCCGAAGAACGGGTTCCAGCCGAGCAGGCCATCGCTGCCACCGGTGAACTCGAACTTGAAAACCGCGTTGTAGAACAGTTCGGCAAACGCCAGCGTAATCATCGCAAAGTAGACGCCGGAGACCCGGATAGAGAGGCTCCCGACGATCCAGGCGATGACCGCGCAGATGACGATAGCCCCGATCAACGCCACGAGGAACGACGACGTGTAGTGGATCATCACCAGCGCGGCCACGTACGCGCCAACACCGTAGAACATCGTGTGGCCCAGCGGAACGAGTCCCGTGTACCCCATGACGATGTCGAGACTCAACGCGAAGATAGCCATGATGAGCACCCGGTTGAGCAGAATAACGTAGTACTCGTTCCCGGTCAGGAGCACGACGAACGGGGCCAGCGCCATGAGGCCCACGAACGCGACGCCGAGTTTCATCCGCATCGACTGCGTC
>JAQCMZ010000515.1 GCA_028274825.1 Haloferacaceae archaeon | reverse complement strand
AACTCTTCCGATTCCACCCCCGAATCGACACTGGACGGGCCTTACGCGGGCAGGCGACTGCGGCGATGGACTCGTCGGACGGCCTCGCACGATCGCTTCACCAAATCGCGGAAGCGAGCGATGTCGGCTTCGAGATTGACCGCACGGCGGTTCCGATTCACTCGGAATTAAACAGAGTCGTCCCCGACCCGGAAGACGTCTGGGAGCGGGCTGTCCACTTCGGCGAGGATTTCGAACTCGTGTTCACACTCCCAGAATCGCGGTTCGACGATGTGAGCAAACAGTCGCCCGTCGAGATTCGCCAAATCGGGACGGTCGTGGAATCTAATGTCACCGTCGATGGGGTGTCGCTCCCAGACCGGGGTTACACACACGGAGAGTGACCGACCGCCAGGTCGGTGCAATACTCGCAGTCAGAAATCAGTCGGTGATACACCGGAGGCGGTGCCAGGATCGCTGGCTATTCGATCAGCCTACGGCGGCTTTCGTCTGTAGCGAAGCCGGGAGACCCGAGTGACCGCTGTCTTGGCGGCTCACCGACTCCAGATGAGACCCGCTCAGACGCTTCAGTCAGACCCGACACCCGGGACATCGGGGTATCCGACACCTGCGACATTGTATTGAGATCCTCGTCTCACGATTCCCGTCACAGCTACAGACGGATGGCCCACAACAGTGCAGAGCAGTCAGTATGAACGGCGGAATCGGGGTCCCAAATCACATTGAACAACTCAACGAGAGCGGGGATTTCGCAAATGGGCTACTCGTGGGGGGTGACAAGAACCCATCTCAGCAGGACGTGAGCGTAGTGGTGTCGTTCACACCGGCTGGATCTGTATCGGAACGATCATGAAACACATGATTCCGAGTCCGAACGTGACGACTCCAATAAGGATTCGTGCCCACCCGAGTTCCGTCTCGTCGAGAGGATTCGCAGGGCCGTTGAATGCGATCAACAGAGAAAACACGCCCCAGAATGCCCACAATCCAACTGATTCGTTAAGCCCTAGATCCCGAACGTAATACAGGTATCCTGCTAGCGCGAACAAGCCCGCCGGGACTAGTGAAGCGATTGTCTCTTGCCGTTTCCCAACCATCGCCCGAACCATGTGGCCACCGTCAAGTTGGCCAACTGGAAGCAGGTTCAGGAACGTAAAGAACATACCCACCCAGCCGCCGATAATGACCGGCTGATGGCCGACCTGAGAGGGATCCACATATCCCATCACCCCTGCAATCGACTCCAGCAACAGTGGGTCGTTAAACACGATTTCCTGGCTGGCTCCCGAAGTGATGTGATCGGGAACGGTAACGGGCTCCAGCGAGAGGCCGACCGCTGTCACTATCACGGTCGCTACGAGCCCGGCAATCGGGCCAGCAGCGCCGATATCGAACAGCGCCCGTCTTGACGGCATTTGCCCTTTCATCCGAATTACCGCGCCCAACGTGCCGAACGGGAAGATGAACGGAATAACGTACGGAAGCGAGACGCTCACATCGTATCGCCGGCCCATCAGGTAGTGGCCGAATTCGTGAGTCATGAGCACCCCGAGCACGGCAGCAGTGAATGGCCACGCCTGAAGCACGACCAGTGGGTTGGCGAGAATATCAGATATTGGAACATAATACCATCCGTACGCCCCCACGAACAGCGTTGAAAGGACAGTCGCGAGAAACATCACCAGGTTGGTCCACGGGAACCCGCTACTGCCGGCGTCCTGCGGTCGGGCAATGATGATGTCGCGCTCACCTTGTGAGTTGAGTTGGACCTCGTATCCTTTTTTGTGAAACTCTGGGGTGATCTCTCGTACTAACGCTCTATCCGGAACGAGGGAGTCACCGTAGTAGCGAATCTCACGTCCGTCACGCTCCACACCAGTGACCTGAAAGAACGTGTCGAGTGGTTGTGGACGTGGAGCCGTCTGGACGGTCTCCCGGTCTGACATCAGACACGAGTTAGAATCGTGTTCAGATAAACCCCTGGCTACACTTGATTCTGCAGTCCCGACAGAGAGGCGACTGTCTCGTGGGACGACGGATTAACACCACTTTCCGCCCGTAGCAGATAAGAGACGCTCTAGAGGGCGTGAATCCCTGAGTATGGGCTTCCGCGCTGCTGGCGCTGTGACTCTCAGAAAGGTCCCCGGTGTGGTGGCATCGGACCCCGTGTTGGGCAGATCTAGCGAGCGGGCGGCCGATTCTCATCTCTCAGTGTGAACTCCACAGGTTCGCACCGATGGTTGGTCTGTGGAATCTGTCGAAGCTGGCACAGCTGGGATTTTCGAGTGACAATCAGATGGGATTGAGCGAATATACTTCTCTATCTGCTGAACAGCCGAATCCGTCGTCACACAGTCCGTCACCAGGCCCGCATCAATTCATCAGTGACTCCGTTCGTGAACCCAGAATTCTTCTTCGGTTGTCGTCTCTTTTTTGAAAATCGGGACCCTGTCTTTCAGGCGATTAATCCCATCTTCCACGGCACGGAACGCTTCAGTTCGGTGGCCAGCGAGTACGACCACGTAGACAATGTCTTCACCGTCAGCGATTACGCCTGTCCTGTGGTGTGTGAGGACCTCGAACACGCCATCGCGCTGTTCGAGCTCAGATTCGATCGACGCAAGTCGCTTTTCGGCCACACCTTCGTACTTCTCGAAGGCGAGGTGGGATGTTCGGTCTTCTTCTGGAGCGTCACGTGCTCTGACGCGTCCTGTGAAGGTGGCGATTGCTCCGGAATACTCCGAACTTGGAGACCGGTTAATCTCATCGATTAACTCTGGCAGGGTAACGTACGGTTCAGCCGCTTCGAGAGCAGTCGTCACAGTTTCGATGTCGACTCCTCGGTTCAGCCCGGCTTCTCGCCCTGACTCCGCCTCCAAAATGACTGTCCCAGGAACAGTGTCGGGAGTTCGACTCTCGTCGAGGAGGATCGTCGGGACTCGGAGCCGGCTGTCTCCGACGATGAGAAGATGCTCTACTTCTGGCGCAAGTCTCTCGAGAAAGTCGTCAAGATCGCGATTCCGGCCGGTTCCGGTCCAGTCACCGCCAGGGTCAACTGTGTATCGAGCCTCCGCGTCCCCGGATCCGATTGTCTCGACGGGTTTGCGTTCTACTACCGCCACACGACCCGTGAGTTCTGCTGTGAGTCGGTCGACAACGTCGGACGCACCTGGGCCGAGAACACTGAGCGGCTGCATATTCGACTGGCGGGGTGACGGCGACTTATGCCTTTCCCGTCGACTGACAGTTCACCCTGGGGAATCCGAGTCTCCGTCTGTAAAGCAGCTGCCGAGACCGGGCCTGAGAAAAGCCCAATCACCACATGGAGCTGATAGTTGCTCTCAAACGCACATCGCAGCTGATTCTTACCGAACTCCCAGCTGTCCGACGTGGTGGATACACTCGGTTGTTCTCACGGTCAGAGGAACGGTGAACCGCCTCGGGGTCAAGCCCCGAGGCACTCGGCCTGCTCCGGCTGTAGACATTGAGTGCGAAAATCCATCAACCGCAGTACAGATATCAGCACGAGTGACTGTGAGTCCCAACAGACCCCACCTTCAGCCGCAGCGCGAGCGACAGAGAACCCGGCTCGATAACCTAAGACGGGGTAAATCGAGGGCGGATCGTCACCCAACGAGTGTGACCACGTGTTGCTGAAACTGCCGTTAGAACCTCTCGGCATCCCGCGTCAGTTTCCTGGTAGGTGTCTTGAAAATGCTTAAGCCGGCGACATGGCTATCCTCGTCAATGAGAGTCGTCGTCTCGATCGGCGGTAGCGTACTTGCGCCGGGGCTGGACTCCGACCGGATTGCAGCCTACGCGAGTACAATCGGCTCACTCACCGCCGATTGTCAGGCCGGTGTTGTCGTCGGCGGAGGCAGCGTGGCTCGAGAGTATATCGAGACTGCGAGAGAGTTGGGGGCTGATGAGGTTTTTCTCGATCAGGTAGGAATCAAGGTGACGCGGCTGAACGCTCGATTACTTATCACCGCACTGGACGAACAAGCGACGCTGACTCCTCCAGAAGACTACGAGACCGCTAGACAGGCATTCCGCCACGGAGAGGTTCCGGTCATGGGCGGCGTCACGCCGGGACAGACGACTGACGCTGTGGCTGTCGCACTCGCGGAGTCTGTCGGTGCGGATCTGCTGGTGTTTGCAACCAGCACCGACGGCGTGTACGACACCGATCCAGAGACGGATCCGGACGCTGAGCGGTTCGAAACGCTGTCTCCGCAGGAACTCGTCGACATCGTGGTTCCGATGGACCGAGACGCCGGCGCGTCAGCCCCGGTCGACCTCTTGGCTGCAAAGCTGATCGACCGCGCCAAACTCCGGAGTATCGTTCTCGACGGGAGTGACCCGACGCGAATCCTCTCGGCGACTCTCCACGGAACCCACGATGGGACTGATATCGTCCCTGTCGGGGTTGACCAACCGGACCAGTGGGGAGACCAATGACGTCTCATGACGCAGACTCTGGCTCTGATGCACAGATGACGGCTTCGGCTGACGGCTCCGCTGACTCCCCGCATCTCCTCGCAGAATCCGACACCGAACACCACGCGTACTGGGCGGATACCGTCGCTGACGAAATTGAGACACGAGAGCCCGACGAACCGATCGTAATCAAGGGTGGGATATCACCGTCAGGTGTCGCACATCTCGGGAACTTTAACGAAATCATGCGCGGATATCTGGTCGCACAGGTGCTTCGCGATCGCAACTACGAGGTTCGGCAGGTGTTTACTTCCGATGACCGGGATCCGCTGCGAAAGCTCCCGCGAATGCTTGCCGATACTGACGGGGAACTGGTCAGTCTTGGCGAAGTCGACGCCGAGGCGTTGGGTCGGAATCTCGGGGTTCCCTACACCGACATTCCCGACCCGTTCGGTGAGGCCGACTCGTACGCAGCGCACTTTGCGGCGCTTCTCGAGGCAGATGCTGATCGGTTGGATATCCCCGTGGAGATGATCTCGACAACTAGACTCTACGAAGACGGAAGCTTCGACCCGGTCATCGATCGGATTCTTGCAGATATCGAAGCCGCCCGAGAGACGATCGCCCAGTATCAAGACAAAGTTGACGACTCGTATGTCCCGTTCAATCCCATCTGCTCGGAGTGTGGGCAAGTGACGGAGACAGTCACCGCGGTCAATCCCGCAGAGCGAACTGTCGAGTACCGGTGTACTGGGATGGCTGCTGATGGACGAAAAATCGAAGGCTGTGGACACGAAGGAACGGCTACGTTCCGCGAGGGCAAACTTCCGTGGCGATTCGAGTGGCCTGCCGAATGGGCGGTCCTCGGGGTGGATTTCGAGCCTTTCGGAAAAGATCACGCCGAGGGGTCGTGGCCGTCGGGAGTCGACATTGCCCGTACCGTCGTCGCAGTCGAGCCTCCCGTTCCGATGGTGTACGAGTGGTTCACCCTCAGTGGGGAGCCGCTCTCCTCGTCGGCTGGAAACGTAATCACCGTGCAAGATCTTCTTAAACTCCTGGAACCGGAAGTGATCAGATACTTTTTTGCGCGGAATCCAAAGAAAACACGCAATCTCGATATCCAACGACTCGATCAGTTGGTCGACGAATTCGACCGGTTCGAACGGGCGTATTTCGGAAATGTCGAAGACGAGCATCTCGGCCCGTTCGCCAAGGCAGCATACCCACACGTCGTCGATCAAGTCCGTGATGGACGGATCCGGTTACCATACACGTTTGCGGCTATCCTTGGAATGGTGGACGATCGTGATCTCCAGATTCAACTCGCACGCGATGAAGGCCACATTGCCGACGATACCCCTCAGTGGGCTATCGACAGCGCGCTTGACCGTGTTGATCGCGCTCGAAACTGGGCCCGGCAACTGGATAACGAATACAACTACAAATTACAGGCGGACCTCCCACAGGTCAGTTTTGAGGCTCCAACCGCCACAGCACTCGAGGATCTCGCCGATTTCGTCGAAGCTGGCCACGACGGTGAAGCCATCCAGTCAGAGATATACGACACTGCCCGCAGGCACAATCTCGAAGTCGGCGAATTCTTCGAGGCGGGGTATCGACTCTTCTTCGATGACACTGCCGGTCCGCGACTCGGTGAATTCCTCGGTGATCTCGAACAGGACTTCGTCGTGACACGGCTCCGCCGTGAGGGGTAGTATGAGTGATAGATCTCTCGACGAATTCTTGCAAGACTCGTCTGAGAGTGACGAAGACTCCGGTGAGGACGAGGATGGATCGGACGATGGTGATTCCCCCATCCCCGACCCTGACTCCGACGGTTCGGGCTCGCAGCCGGAATCAGAGTCAGACACCGCTGCGGAGACACAGCCTGATTCCAGCGACGAACACGCGCACACACCCGGCGAAATCGAACACACAGATCCTACACCGGTACCGAGCGGTGACGCGTCTCTGGAGTCGCCTCCCGGTGATCCTGACTCAGATGATGAGCAATCCGCAACATCACCGGACGTAGACCAGTCTCCATTCACCACCAGCGACGACGCGGGTAAGTTAGAGGGACACGATACCGATGAAACGGTATCGTCGACCGATTCGGCTGATAAATCCGCACCCGATCAGACTCACACTCACACTCACACTCATCGCGAATCGAACGATGGCGATTCTGAATCGGAACCCGAACCCGATCACGAATCCTCAATTTCAGACCGCTCTGAATCTGTATCTAATTCCGGGGGTGAGTCTGGCCAGCGAGAATCTTCGTCGCAACCTGCGAGCACTGACTCGCCGATTGGCACGTATCAGTGGACTCCGTCCAGTTCGCGGTGTAACTCCTGTCACGACACAGTTCGCCGGCACTGGTCTCAGGATGGTGAGTTCGTCTGTAGCGACTGTAAGGAGTGGTAATCGTCTGACACAGAACAGGATGGTCCAGTAATCCTCGGTGAAAAAGCCGTGACACTCGCTTCAGTGATTCGCAGGAAATCACGGGGAAAATCA
>JAQCMZ010000032.1 GCA_028274825.1 Haloferacaceae archaeon | reverse complement strand
TCAGTGACGCACTGGTTCACCGGCAGATGCGATGGCCGCGAATAGACAGCTCCCTCGATTCTGTCATTCCCGCCTCGGACGAGAGACCGTGCCGACCATCTCCTGGTGTCGGGTCGAACAACACGGTCCGTGTGGCGGCGACCGGCCTCCCCGTCGTTGAAGCGATTCACAGTCGATCCGAGCTGGAGGGCGGCCTCTGGTTGGTGCCTTTCCTCGCAGTCTCTCGACGATCGCGACGGTGGCCGCCGTCGCACTCGCGTACCGTGGGCCGGGTCGTACTCGGGGGAATGGACGCCTTATGTAAAATTTCGACCGCCTGCAGTAGCAGAATGTTACATAAGGCGATATCGAGAATGTCGACACGACAGCTCTGGAATCGCTGTCGACGCACACTGCCGTTGAGATCTCGAAGGCGGACGAACTGTCGATGGGTGGGAGGGGTCCTGTGATTCCGCTTTCGAGCCGACAGGTGCCGAGCGGTGGGAGTGTGCGCCTTGTGTGATATTTCGTCTGGCTTTCCTCCCGCAATGTTACATAAGATCAGCCTGTCATAGAATACGTCTCACACTCTGCACGCAGCGATTTTGACTACGTTATCCCACGCCTGGTTCAGACAGACACCGTATTTGAGGTTCTATTCGAACACAACCACGCGAAATAGTCTGGGTGCGAACTATTGTATGACACACTCTAAGGTAGATATCGAGAATGTCACGACTGACTGTCAGCCGGTGTCGGATGGTGGTCTTCTGGCCGGCTGGCATCTTTCTTTGCGATTTCAGGATAGTCTTCAGATTCCCGATATACTCCGAGTCGAGAGAGCTGCCGTCGGAGAGGTATTGATCCAGGGAGCGGGCGTGCAGTTTTCCGTCATCGTCGGCACAAAGGCAGGAATCGTCGTCACAGTCGAGTTGTCCTCACACGGTCGTGTCTGTCCAGTTGATCCAGTTACAGGCTCGCCAGTTTCGGGGACGGCGTCAGGAGCATCTATCTGCTTCCAATATTCGATTAGCGCCTCGGTGTGTTCTCGAACGTCCACGGGCGCTGCTGGTCTTGTCCCGGGACCTCGTCAACGAGGTACTTCGGGAGCAGGAGGCGGTGTGTTGTCCGTCACTGACTCTCCCTCATGTGAAGTCGTGACGCCACAGGCGAGTACAAGCTTACACGGGCTTCGTATTGTCGATGCTGTCGTTTCATCGGGACCGAGAGAGCCGTGAGTGCCACCTGTGAGTACTGGGACTGTGCGAGTGTCACACGTGGGTGTACTGCGTGTCCGAATCCGCCGCGGCAGTCCACGAGCCGACGAGCGTCGGATGTTCAGTTCAGTGAGGCCCGAGGACGCGAGGTATGGAAGAGGTGAGCGTCACACGAGAGATACGGACGAGCTGGACACTGCGTGAAATCAGTCGACACTGGGAGACTCACGAGCCACCCCCACCCGGAAACCCGTGGGGACCGGGCCGCGTTTGTCATGCACCCGCCTCGAGCCGGGTGAGACTGGTCACGGCTCAACCTCAGTTTGCAGGACACGTCTCCCCCGCGAGAGGGATGTGTACTCTCGATCAGCCTCGTCTGTCAGAGTACCTCGGCGTAGCCGAGTCGGGCCGATCGGGTACGCAACTGCGTGGATTCGATCACGAATTAACCCTCGCCAGTGTTCACGCAGATGCACCGAACCACCGTCCGTCTGACAGGCGTCGGTGACACCCCGACCAGCCACCAGCAGGCGCCCGGAGCAGGGCTTCACCCGTCGATGCTGGACGTGAACGCAGTGTGGAGTGCCTCGGGGTCGAGCCCCGTGGCATTCGCCTCGTATTGGCTGTAAAACGAGGATGTATTATCACTTCCGAAAACCAATACAAAAGGTCGTTAACCAACGCGTGGGTTAGACGGATAGCACACTCGCAGGAGTCTCACGCCGGTAACCCGACATCCGGAGCTTGGCCCGAGGAGGCCCACCTCGAATGCGGCCTGCGGGTGACCTCCACACCCGCGAAACTGAGACTGTCGAGCGGTATCACCGTGTCTGCCGGTCCGTTCTCGCAGGCTGACCACCAGTGCACACACGGACACGCCGCCAAGTTCGTGTCCGTTCATGCCCGATGTGGACCGACAGTGACTGCAGGAATCGGATCCGTTCGCAGAATACGCTCGGCTCCGCGAGCGTCTCTCTGGAGGCGACGAGTGTCGAATCACGCTCGGTCACCACCGGCGGAGCCAAGAAGTGACCGGCCGGTGGGGATCTCATACTGCCGGTCATGGACCTGTGAACATGTCCCTGCCAAACTCGATAGTTCAGCGTCTTGAAGCAATGTCTTCACGTAATTATAACCGACAGTATCACTAGTAGGGTGGTCGCTGGTCGTGACATACGTGACCGACTCGCCGGGTCGAGAGACAGACGTTCATCCTGTACCGTGTCCTGGGGAGATCCGCTCACCGGGACGGCCGTGGTCTCACTCGTCGGCGAGGCGTCTGAATCGAGCGTAACGTGGTCAGTGCCTGTCGTGGTCCCGGGCACGGCTTCGCCCGCGAGTGAGTTTCCCGGGTAACTGTACACGACTCGGGTTCCCGCAGTTCGTAACAGAGCTTGGACTAGTGTGGTGACCGTCTGAATACGAGCGAGTGACTCGACGCTGCGGCAGGTTTTACCGCGATCTTGATACTCGACGTGGGATGCAGCGTTGCCTCTTCTCCAGCCCGACGAGTGACTGACACCGAAGACACCGTCAGACGCCGATGGAAACAATGGTCAGGACATCTCCCCACTGGGTGCCGACTCTGTGCCGGCCGTCGCTATCACACAAAGTATTTATCAGTAGTTACGAAACCTGCACTTACCCCTACCTATGTCAGCACAGCTAAACGACTCCGGCCTACCCAGAACAATACTGCCAGTGGGTGTCTGGCGGCTGGAGTCTGAGGCAAGTGCTGGCGAGCGCGATTCGGTGCGGTCCGGTGCGGTACGACGCGACACGGTGTAGCGCGATGCGATGCGATGCGGTAGATAATCAACACAACAATGACAGACACAAATCACAAGATACGTGCGCTGATCTTGGCGGCGCTGATGGTGTTCAGCATCTTCGCTGGCACCGTCGCGCTGTCTGGAACAGCGACAGCCGATGTAGGATCGTTCGACAACTTTGGGGCCACCAATTTGGATGGTGATGTCGCCGATGACGTATTGACGCCTAACAATGATACGTCAAGAGACGATGGATCTATCCGGCTCGCAATCAACGCCACTCCAGGCAATACTAACAACCTCAAATTCAACATCTCGTTAGACCCGATCAATGGCAGTAGTACCGCGATCGGATCAAGTGGTATCGGTGTTACTGGTATAGGGGACGCCGGAACAGTCCGGTCCGCAAAGTACTTCGCGAGTAACAATTCTGTCGTCGTCGTGGCCGGCGGCAACAACAACCTGGATATTGACTTAGAGATTACTGGGCTCGCAGCCAAGGGCGTTCAGGATTCTACCGTGACGCTGACAGCCGAAGCATTCGATCAGGTTGATGGATCGAGCCTGTCGTCACAGGATGCAGACATCTTCGTTGACGGCGCGCCGCCAGGCATCCAGAGTGCGGTCGCGTTCAGTAATCAGAACTCGTCCACTGGACCGATTGTAGATGATACCTCAAACGTGCCAGTGAAGCTGTCAAATGATGAGGGTGATGACTTCGGTAGCGATAATGTGATCATTGAGGTTGTCTTCAATGAGTCAATCGCTCAAACAAATACGAAGGGGCCTTCAGTTCGCCCAAGCCCGGGCGACTTTAGAGTGAATCTCACGAACGGGACCGTGCTAAAGCCTGTTGCAGTCGGTGACGAGGAAGGTGGTAGTAACGACTCTCAAGTCTTGTTGTCCGTGGGACCCATCCGAACTGCCGCCGATGTCAGTGAGGTGAACGTGTCCCAATCTGGAGATGGATTCAACGACGGCAGCGGTAACCAGGTGAGAGCCTCCGAGAACCAGGGCGTTGAGATGGATGCGACCGTCACGTCCGCCGTGGCAGAAGCTGGACAAGACTTTGTAACCGGTCCACGTCAGACGTTCGAGGGCGAGACGGTCGGATTGATCACCGAAGATGTGGATACCAGTTTCGAGATCAACACTAGCGCGGGAGAGTTCGTGTTCTCTGGCTCTACCGATGCGGGCAGCATCGTCCACGTGTTCGACACGAGTGACCGGAACACGAGCGCAACCTTCGTGTTCGCGGACGGTGGCTCTAGCGAATTGGACTCCAGCCCTCAGGCCATCGGCATTCGCCAACTGGGTCTGTCGGCGTCCCTGGACTCCACGGACATCACCGACGCGGACAACCTGACCGGCACTGTCAGCGCCGACGCGGGCAACCGTGACGTCGACGTGGAACTGCTG
>JAQCMZ010000505.1 GCA_028274825.1 Haloferacaceae archaeon | reverse complement strand
CCGACGATGTAGTCGCTGTATGTCGCGAGCAACGAAAACATGATATCGAACGTATTGAGCCGGTCAGTCGGGAGTTCGAGGAGATCACCCATGATGAACGGATAGGCACCGAGCTGCTTCGTGAGTTCGTTCTGGACGGCGCGAAGCCGACGGAGATAGGGGTCACGATAGCTCCCGAGGATGAAATACGATGTCCGCTGACTCCAGAGATACGGCAATTCACGCTGGGTGAACCGCCAGACTTCTCGTTTCTCTGCAGGCTCGAGTTCGATGTCCCCGACGGCCTCGTGAACAACGGTCATAATCTCCCCAGCGTCCGGCGGAGGGCTTGGATCGGTCATTAACTGCCGATTCAAACCACAACACCTTATCCCTTCTGCACCACTTTGGTTTTTTCTGATTTAACCAACTTGAATAACCCTAACTGTTATAGCGTCCTTCCTCGTACCATCTCATATGAGCGAAACCGGCACTGGCGCGGCTGATTCAGGGCCCTTCGCGGAACAGCAGCGGCTGTTCAAGCTACTGTCCCAGGATACGCGTCATCTCATCATCCAGGAGCTGCTGGGCCACCCCGCCCATCTCATGTCGCTCGCCGAACTCGAGTATATGACCGGGAAGAGTCAGGCGGCCATCAAAGACCAGCTGGAGACACTGATCGACGCCGGACTCCTCGCACGCTACACGTACGACCCAAGTGAAAGAAAACGAGATCTTCCCTCCCAGTTCTATGGGTTCTCTGAGCGTGGCATCGAGGTTCTTTACGACTACAAGTACCTTCGTGGCCTCCCGGTTGCACGCGCCTTCTACGAAAATACGCGTAAAACCGAGAAAATCGAGCGCCACGAATCGGCGCCACGTCCGGAACTTCCGGACGTTGTCACGGACGCACTCGATTTTGATGAGCCCGATCTCGACGCCGTTGATGGTGGCACAGACCGATAGTTCACCGTCGAACAGCATCGTTCTCACCGCCAGAGACTGAAGATCAGCCGACTTCGTAGCCTAGTCAGGACTCCGTCGGCTCCAGTGTGGCTGGCTCGACGTTGATTCGGAGGCGATACGTGCTGTTGGTCGACCCGGTGTTTGGTCGCGTCGGGTCCAGCAGCGAGTACCCACTTGTGAACGACTCAATGAGTTCCTCGCGGGCGGGGAGGTCGATTCCGAGCTGGTCGGCGAGGTAGACGATCCTCTTGGTCGCAGCGCCGTTGTCGAGTCGCTTGAGGTACTCGCCGACGGTGTCCCAGGCGCAGCCCCGTGCGTCGGCTGTTCGCATCGCGGTTGCGAGTTCCCGAAGGCCACCGCAGAAATCGGGGTGGTCCGCACAGTCGACCAGCGTCTTCTCCAGGTCGCTGACCTGCACGGTCGTGCCCTCGATAGATGTCGGCTCAAGTCCGAAGAATTTCCGCTCGGTGACTGTCCTGACGCGGTACGGGACGCCGTGGATCTCTCGGCTTTGCGCCCGGGTCGGCGTAACGACATACACCGTCTGGGGGACCTGTTTGGTCAACCCGTGGTGGCTGAGGGCGCTGTAGTAGCCGATGTACATTGGCTCGGCAATGTGGGTGGCGATGAGGTACTCGTGAGTTGTATACACGCTCTCCTCACCAGCAGTGAGTGGAATGATGAGATACGTACCTGGGAAGAGCCGGTCGAGCCAGCCTTTTTTCGTGAGCCGGGAGGCGATCTCTCGAGCCGTGTTCGGGGCAATCTCAAGCGTTGTTTCGATGTCGTCGATGGAGATGATCTGGTGTCCTGCGCCAGCGAGTTGTGAGAGGAGTCGACTTTCTCGAGTTGAGAGGCCTTGGCGTATATTTTCCAATTGTTTTATTGCACCCATACCTGCGTTTCTTACATAGAGTATGAGTTCCAGTCTGTTTTAGCCTTGCGGCTGCCACGGACGATAGAAACGAACAGGCTCGCTCTTATGTAGAACTACGGAAAGATCCTGTAGTCACACTAAATACGCCACAATATGGGAGTATGTCTTCTACTAAGTCGGCGTTCGATGTAGTGTTTCGAGAGCTGATTGAGCTAGGCTTTGTCGGGATCGACACCGAGTTGCTCGATGCCTACATCGAGCGCAACTCAAGGAATTCTGGGAGTTGTTGCCGATAAACATTGACACAGCACTTTTCGATAGGCTGTAACATTAGATGGTACTGCTTCCGTACCGTATGAAGACAGAGAGATTGTGACCTGTTGAATAGAATCCAACAATATCGGTGTCTTATGATGTATCGAGAAGAGCGTTAAGTATTAATGAGTATTTCTTGGGTCTGCGACTAACTCGTAAACTCCGGTATCGTGTAAGTTATTTATATGATTGTGCTCTGACAGGCGCTTCAGTCTTTGATTGATATATTGTCTAGAAATATCAGTTCCGTCTTGTTCAAATATTCTCTTCAGTAATGTTGGTGTTGCCCGTCCTTCGGCTAACACGTTGAGGATTTTGTTATCAAGTTCGTTTAACTCATCCTCTGTGAGGGCCATTGGACTTCTTTTTCGATTCCTCATTTACAACACTACCGACTGTAACTGGCTTCAACATCTATTGTAAGTTTACAATAGAAAGCAATAAGTGGCCAGAAGCATGATGCTCACGTGAGCACAGGAGCGGTAGAATGCCGCCGGGTGCTATGACACCCGTCGACTGTGCTGGCAGATACCAGCATGACAAATAAAGAAACAGCCGGATTTGAGGATTCCGGTACGAGACAAGTACAGTATACTGACAGCCCGGCATCGCGGGGCGGCCGATGAGCGAGTCAACGCCAACGGGTGGAGACGGCCGGGAGCGCACGGTTCAGATTCCGTCGCTACTGACCAACTCGCTCCGATGTGTTCTCGACGTGTTTGGAAGCAACATCATTCAGCTGACCGCCCACGGAAGCGTTGAGACGGCCAACTCGACACCAGTCGAAGAGCTTCGGCGGTACAACGTCAGTCGGGAACAACGCACGCACCACCGCCTGTCTCTCGACTACGAGCAGATATACAGTGGTGAGGAGCCACTGAACCCGCTGACAGACGACGCCTGCGAGCAGATCTTAGCGGAAGCCGAAGCAGTACTGGATTCGGAGTCGATCATGGTTGAGCCGGATCTGGCTGTCACGTCGGTAACGATTCGGATTCGTGACGACCAACTTCAGGAAGTCACACCGGCACAGACACCTGAGTTCGATCTTCTGTTCGTGGCGGACCCAGCAGAACCGCCAGTCCGAGAGCCGACGAAACGCCTCAATGTTGACCGGGGACTCTACCGTGACCTTGGGTTCAACGTCACAAATCTCAACCTCCGGTCGGTCGTCGAGACGCAGACGAAGTACACCGAACAGTCCGACGGCCGGTATCTTTCCTGGCGAGGACCAGACGACATCCGTCCCCAGTCCCCAAAGAGACTGGCAATCCGCATCAACGAGTACATTCTGCCCGACAACGTAGGGATGCTCAAACCCTACACTGTCATCGACGACCGGGTGCTGGAAGTCTCGGAGGAGGATCTTGACGACGTGAATATCTCCGAGACAGCAGGCACTGCTAGTTCCCAAATGGGGGGTGATGAGTAATGACGGGAGTGAAGTTCACGCTGGGTGCCCCAGAGGACGGCTTCTTCGTGACGGTCGGCGAGGACGTGACTGTGTACGAAGAGTACTCGGACGCTATCACGGAGATTCAAGAAAAAGTGGCCACGGACACGGAGAGCTTTCTCGCAGAGGTTGTCATTGATACCGACGGTGGTGAAGACGTGGCGGTGACGCTCGAACAGGTGAGCTGGCAGCAGGTCATCCAGGACATGGCCCAGACCGAGGAGCGTGATGGGGTGTGATCAAGCGGCGTGAAATTCCGGTTGAGGCGCTGACTGTCGACGCGATGCAGTCTCGTGAGCAGGCTTGGACAGGCGACAATGTTGACCGGCAACTGGCCCAGTCGATCGAAACTGATGGACTGCTGCAGGATATCATCGTCCGGCCGCTGTCCGAGACGGAAGTCGAAGCGACCACTCGAACCGAAGGGAGTGGGACCGAAACACAGACTGCCGAGTACGGAATCGTCGCTGGGTCACGACGGTACTACGCGGCGATGGAGGCGGGCTACGAGACGATCCCCTGCAAAGTGATGAAGGCTGGTGATCTGTCGGCGGCTTGGACATCACTGGTTGAGAACACGGATCGACGCGAGTTGTCGGAACAGGAGATTGCCCAGCAACTGAAACTCATCTACGAGTGTGTCCGACCCCGGGAAGAGCCGACGATCTGTCCAGACTGTGAGACCGAGGTTGCAGGTGAGTCTGAACTGTGGTCTCACTGTCAGCAGACGGAGTGTACGGTCCCGGGTGATCCCATCCAAGGGATCACAGCCTCACCAGACAGTGACGCGTCGGGGGAGGTGGATAGGCGATTCGCAACGGATCGGCAGGCAGTGGAGTACATCGCTCATC
>JAQCMZ010000485.1 GCA_028274825.1 Haloferacaceae archaeon | reverse complement strand
CCACCAGATCAGCAGCGATTTCGTCTGCAACGACTTCTTTATTCATCGCGTCACGGGCCGCCTCTCGAGCGGCGCTCATTCCACCACCGTACACCTCGGCCGTCAGTTCACGGTCGAGAATGGCAGTCACGGTTTCGGTTCCGTCGTCGAGAATGGCTTTCGTCCTGAGATCGTCTTCTCCATCGACATCTCCGTGTTCACGACACTGGCCACTCTGGATCGCGCGGCCACAGTCAGGGCATCGCTCGATCAACCCAGATCCGTCCTGTACGTCGAGAATTGTCCCCACGAGCTCCACGTCAAATAGGCCTCCAGAGCCGACCGCCTCAGCGACGGACAGCCGCCGGGCATCAGACTTCACGTCGACGGGATCCGCGAGCGGCGTTATTTCGGAAAATTCCGTAAGATTCACTGACGGCACACCGCGGAACTCACGAGTATAGACATCTTCGATCCGGATATTGCTCCCGGGGTCGATCTCCGAGCGAGCGTCCCAGTCGGTGAACGGTAATCGACCGCTCCCGTCACCGACAACCCCCTCGCGGATTTCCGTTTCACCGTCTCGACCGTCGATCAGTTTCGTCTCAGCCTCGAGGACCTGCACTTCGAGATTCCGCCCGCGATCACCAGGCTCGAGCGCGCTGAGTTTCTCATCACCACCTACAGTATGAGCAGTCGTGATCTCCTCGTCGGCGAATGCGACTGTCGTCGATTCTCCGAGATTGAGTTCGGGGGCGCCTTCCCACTCTCGAACTCCGGCGTTACCGATTTTCAGATCGTCACCGGCCTCGAATCCGAAGTCTTGCCAGGCGGTATACGAGATGCGGTCGGAACCGTCGGCCAACTCTCCTTCACGGATGATTGCATCTTCACCCTGATACCGAATCCTACGGGTGCCAACCATCAACACACAAGCTGACACGGTGACGTTCTCATGGTCGGTAGTGATCTCGGCGATTTCGAGCGATTCTGGCGACACACTGCCACCGCCAGATCCGCGTTTCCTACGGACTGACTGTTTCGCCTCGTCGATCGGAACGCTATACTGGAGGAGGTCCTCCAGATCGGATTTGATCTCCTGTTTGTCCACACCGAGGTCGGAGGCAAGATCCTCGGCATGATCGTCAAGTTCCATCACGTTAGATTTCGACGCCCCCTCACAAAAGCCTGTTTGCCCCCGTGGCTGTCGTCACTTACGCTCGATTTTCCCCTGCCCTCTCACGTCGGGCGTCGTGAGCCCTTCTACGGAAAACACCCCACTGGACGGGTGTCCGGGAGGAGTCCAGAGTGTCGGGAATCGGCGATCGACACCCTCAATCCGACGATGACGGGAAATCGGCGGGAGGTAGCTGTAAGGCGACTGAACCGAAACCCCAATATCGGACCGAACGGAGGTTCTGATATGTACGTCGCCGTCAATGCTGCCGTCAGCGTCGACGGAAAGTTGTCGACACGTCGCCGCGAGCAACTCCGGATCTCCGGCTCAGCCGACTTCGATCGCGTCGATCGGATTCGCGCGGCCGCTGACGGGATTATGGTGGGCGTCGGAACAGTTCTGGCTGACGATCCCCATCTCACTGTCGAGGATGAGCACCGCCGCGTCGAACGATTGCGGAATGGCCGGGCTGGCACCCCTGCACGTGTGATTGCTGATTCCTCGGGACGGACCCCCGTGGATGCGAGAATTGTCGACGACGCCGCTCGAACGATCATTCTCGTGTCTGAGGCTGCACCCGAGGAACGGTGTCAGGAATTGCGGGCGGTTGGCGCCGAGATTGTCGTCGCCGGGTCTGAAAGAGTCGACCTTGCCGCTGCAGTGACCCAACTCGAGCCACTCGGACTCGACCGGCTCATGGTCGAAGGGGGCGGTGAACTGATTTTCTCGCTGTTCGAAGCCGGATTCGTCAACGAACTGACTGTGTACGTGGGGTCGGTGGTCGTCGGCGGGACATCGGCTCCGACGCTCGTTGATGGAGATGGGTTCGTTGACGAGTTCCCCCAGCTTGAGTTGACCGACGTCGAGCAGATTGACGACGGTGTCCTTCTCTCGTACGAGGTTGGCGACACCGCTCCTCAAGAAGGGTGACCCGGGCCGTGTCGGTCTTCAGAGTGAGTCACGCCGAGAGTGGACAAACGGTCATCCCATACTATCGCGGCCCCACCCATCGGGATCTTCGAGCCTGGAACTCGTCGAGCGCGAACTCGAATGTCACTTCAGGCTGTGATTCGGAAAACATCATGGGTCAAGCTCCGCTCGAGCGCGACACGACCGACATATCGCGTCACGGTTGCTTCCACCCCTCAACAGTGTGCTCTGTTGAATAGCGGTGATTGTGTGGACAAGGTGGATATGAATCGGCTCGTGAGCTGATGACCCGCATGGTCTCAAAGCCGGTGTTGATAGACCGGGTCTCAACAACCGCTATTCAACAGAGCACAACAGTGGATTCTCGCCTCGATTGCCGTAATCGAGATTGAACGCTCTCGTGTGGACTGCAAACCAGGCTTACAATCAGCTGAATCAGCCGCTTCAGCCGGTGCCCGGGTGGTGATATCGGTCACAATCCGCCCGACATGTGGGTATAGTGGTATCCGATACCAGCTAATATACAAAGGACGATACTGTAATTACTGGACGGATGACGCTCGACAGACTACGGCCGGTCGCAGAGCGGCTATTAACGCCGTGGGTTGACGTGGCCGACAGCTCCGGGCTGACGCCTGATAGAGTGAGCGTACTTGCCTTCGGGTGTGCAGTGCTGGCAGCGGCCGGGCTGGCGCTGGCGTCGACAATCGGATATGTAGCCGCTGCGGCGCTCGTGTTTCTGAACGGCTGGTTCGACCTTATTGACGGGGCGCTCGCACGGAAACAAGAAACCGCCTCCGGAGCGGGCGATCTGTTAGATCATGTGCTTGACCGGTACGCAGATGTCCTGATTATCGCGGGATTGGCGGCGGGAATCAAGCAATATGCGCTCGGGTTGGCGGCGGTGACTGGCGTATTGATGACATCGTATCTCGGCACTCAGATCCAGGCGATCGGGCTCGGTCGCGAGTACGGCGGACTTCTCGGTCGAGCCGATCGGCTCGCGCTCGTCGGGATCACTGCCGCTGTTGCAGCGCTGTTCCCGGAGCCACTCGCCGGGGGACTCGGAGTCGCGGGACTTCTGCTCGTCGTGTTCGCCATCGTCGGGCATATGACGGCTCTCCAGCGGTTCTGGGGCGCTTGGAGCGATCTCTGAGAAACCTAGACCAGAGTAGCTCGTTCACAGCGACGTTCAAGAAAGCGATCCCGAACATCCCCCCGGTTCGAGCCGAGGCCATCACACAGCAGTCACCGTCCACACCGAGTTACTACGCTGTGGCAGACCACCGAATACACCGCAAGCACTTTGACAATCATCCGATTAATTATTTGTATGCCAACGTTTGAAGTCGAGCTATCCGACGAGGTTTACAGCGAGATACAGGGGCTTGTGGACGAGGACTTTGTCAGTCAAGAACAAGCGCTCGAAGAGCTCATCGGCTCGGGAATCGAAGCGTACAACACGACAATCGTAGATGATAGCCCTGAAGACGATTTCATCGACGGGACAGAACACAATCTTTTCGACACCGCAGACGATCCTGGCAAAATTGACGACGACGACCGACTCTGACCAATCCAGTGATAGGCCGCTGTGTGTGAGTTCACGGCAATCTCGAGTGATACCGGCCGTCGCCGGGAATGAACCCGACAGACTCTGATGCGACATCAGTGCCCCGGCATCAGTGTGATTCTTGAGGAAAGCACACGTGGACGCTGACTCGTGTTTGCCCCCCTCGTTCACCGGACCACCCTCTCGCTTCCTGGGGAGGGAGACTTCACCTATAAGAGTTAAACGAGCGCGTCAACAAAACAAATTATATGCCCCAGTGTGAGATGTGCGGCGCAGACAACTCGTCACTCACGAAGACCAAAGTCGAAGGTGCGACGCTGGAGCTGTGTGACTCCTGTACTGATTTCGGGACGGAAGTCAAGACGGAGTCTGACTCTACAGCCTCGAGCAAATATTCAACGTCTTCCAGTTCTGGAAAGAATTCGGGCGGTTCCTCCGGCTCCTCGACGTCCGGAGGGTCTGACGGCGGCCGTGCACCAGACATGTTTGACGATATGGACACGTTGGCTACTGATTATGATTCACGGATTCGGAAGGCACGTGAAGCGACCGAGTTCACGCAGGAAGAACTCGCTGACCGGCTCAATGAAAAAGCCAGCTTGATCCGTAAACTGGAGCGTGGAGACGTGCTCCCGGACGATAGTGTCCAGCGAAAACTCGAGAGTGCACTCGAAATCGAGCTTTCAGAGGGAGCAGACATCGATGATACCGACTGGTCTGGACAGTCTGAAGGGTCGATGACGCTCGGTGATGTCGTCGAGCGAAAAGATTAATCGGCAGGTCTCGTCGTCTGTGTGACTCTGCCGCTTTGGCCTCCTCTCACGACTGAACTCGTGAGATGTGGCTGTACGGAATCCACCCGGACAATCACACTGAGTGTCACCGTGCGGGTTCACTGATGCAGTGTCGGCCTCTCACGAAGTGTGGCGTTAGTGCGGTTCCGCTGGCTATTGGTCCGTGTGCTGGAGTAGCACTCATCAGACGAGCAGTTATCCAGATAACAGACTGGGCCAGCAGTCTTCTCCTCTCGGATTCCCGGGTTTCAGCTATCAGTGGGAATAGTGTGGGCGCGACATGTCAACTGCTGGGTGTCCGGTATGTCTGCGGTGGGGTGAGACCGCTCGTGGCCGTCGTGACTGTGATCGAGTCCCCCGTAGCAGCCGTCGGATGATCATCATACAGGCGTGTTTATCTCGGATGGAGGATTCATCTCACGTCGTCAGACTTCGTCTAACGGGCAGTCAGCAATCGTCGATTTCTGCTGACGAGTTAATCCGTAGGTGTTGTCCGTGCTCCGGTGTAATCCGAGTCATACCTGGTTTTGATATGCGCGATTGCATGGTCGACTGTGTCGGGGTCGTAACTCCAGAATCCGTGAAATCCTGTCTCGCGTTCTTCCGCCAACAAGAGGCTCTTGTCATGATCTTTTCCGTTCCCGTCGTATGCGACGAACCATGTCGCTGCAATTTCGGCCGTGTCTTCGACGTGGACAATCAGATTTGTCGTGTCCACTGAGGTTTCGTCGGGACTGGCGTACGCGTGCACGTCAAGAGCGTCTGGACTGGCGAGCCGTTCGTAGACACCGAGTTCGTCGTTGAGGACTTCCAGCCGCTGAAAGCCAGCGTACACCTCTCCTGCACCGGTCCGCCAAGCCCGATCTTCGATCTCTTTGGAGGCCGCGACCATGTCCTGACGGGTGTAAGAGCTGAAGATGGTCTCGTCGAGTTCGTCGAGGATTGGCTCATACGTTTCCGGCTCGAATCCGGGGTCTGTCTCATCGCGCTCTCGTGTGAACGTCCCTGCATCGACTGCAGTCTGGAATTCACCGTCTCTCGACAACACCAGGACCGAACCCTGGACGCTGTCAAGAGACACCGACTGAATTTCGAGATTTCGGTTGCCAAACCGCTTATCAAGAGATGCTACCGACGATTCGGCGACGTTGATCGCCGCTACTGAAGCACGGTCCGCTTCGACTTGCGCAATCAACTCAGAAAGCGACATCTAATTGAAATTTCATACTGTGTGGACGTATATCAGTCGTTGGTAATGCGAACCGTTATAAATTCGGAAATACGCTCGAATTGACACAATATCGGTGTGTGACTGCCAATTATCTGCTCGCTAGTCTGAACTCTGCAACTCCTGTGTGCAGGGTGTTCTCAACGAGCAAGTAACCCAAGCGTGGCCCGCCCCCGAAATTAACAGCTCCAGGCTTCTCAATTGTTACTGGATGTGGAACTGCTCGGGACGATTTAGATGGTTATTAGAACACACACGGTTGCTTTCCCGGCTTCTCATGCGAACTCGTCTCAGGTCCAGAGCTACACGGGGTAGTACCACGAGCAGACGAGTGATCACCGGGAGTGTCACGAGGGACGCCTCACCAGGCCCATATCACAGTTAAGACACTCACAGACGACTAATGCTCAATGGGTGAGGCCCGAAACAATTGGGTTGATCGGCTGTGAGATATCCTGTTAAGACAAGTCTGGACCGATAGCCATCATACATCTGTGCAGTTGAGCCAAACGGACAGATGACTCGATACTCCGGTAACATCATGTCATAGGCTGACGAACGTGTTGGCAGCACGATGCTCGTATTAGTCAATCTGAAGGCATATCCGTGTGATCCGGGCGAGATTGCTGCCGCAGTAAAAGACGTGAGTGAAGAGACTGCTGCTCGGATAGGAGTCGTGCCACAGACGGCGCAACTCGAGTCCGTCGCTCAGACAGGCGTAGAGACGTGGGCCCAGCATGTGTCTCCAGTCGCCCAGGGATCACACACAGGATCCCTGTTGGCCGAAGCAGCCATGACCGCCGGCGCTGAGGGAACGCTACTAAACCATTCCGAGCGTCGGCTCAGGCTAGCAGAGATCGATGACGCGTTGAGCGCTGCAGAAAGAGCAGGCCTCGAGACCTGTGTCTGCGCCAATAACTCCGACCAGATACGCGCGGTCGCGGCCATGGGACCTGATTCTGTCGCCGTCGAACCGCCGGAGCTGATTGGCGGAGATGTGTCGGTATCGACTGCCGATCCCCAGATTGTCGAAGATGCAGTCGTGGCTACCGCGAGTATTGACACTGACATTTCGGTGTACTGTGGTGCGGGCGTCTCGACCGGCGAGGATGTGCATGCAGCAGGGGAACTGGGTGCCGAGGGAGTCTTGCTTGCCAGTGGTGTCGCCAAGGCGGACGATCCGAGAGTCGTTCTTCGAGATCTGGTCGCCGGTGTCTGAACTGGAGAGCGGCCTTACACAGACCCAGACGAAAACCTATCCATAGGTGATATAAAGCCGACACGGGCCGACTCATCTACCGTGTCGCGCTCGGAGGAACTCTACAGGCGGTACGAGGCGGGTGTCTCGGGGATTGAACCTCAGAGTGGAGCCGACAAAATTAGACAGCTGTCACGTATGAATGATTTACAGTCAGATAACGACCCTCAAGACGGATTACAGACCGTAATCCAACGCTGACTGAGCTAGTCGTTGGAAATGTGGCTCCTCTCAAAGTCCACCAGTAGCGATGCGACGGGAGTCTCACCGGGTCGTAGTGGAGCGACGGAGCCTCACGGTTGGGGTGTCAATTCCAGCTGACTTCTCACAGAGACGGTTGAGAGGAATTGAATCCGCCTGCGGGTGCAGTGCAGCGCTAAACGGTGAAGCTTCGGGGCTTGTCCCCGAGGTGATTCACGCCCCGTTATTCGTCGATACGCGATATGAATTGAGACAGGCAAGACGCTGTGGTGGCAAAGAGACCGCACTCACACTCACGAGGCCAAGAGTGCGTCTCACTCCATCTCACAGTAGCCAGCCCAGCAGCGGTCGCCACCTCAGCCAGAGACTCTTCCAGACTGCAGTAAAGAGTAATACCGATGGTCGGACCCGACACGATGCTGGCCACCTGTTCGGTGAGTGCCACTCCAGCACGCAGATCAACAGTGAGCAGAGACTCACGTCTATCCTACCACTCACGAGGCCGCCGCCCCCAGTAGCGACCCCGCACGGTGACAGTTGACAGAGTCAGCCCGCTGAACTCCTCACAGCAGTATCCCACAGTTCAGCGGGAGCAGGTCAAGACTGTGGCTGCAATAAAACCAACAAGCCCGGCTCGTGAAACTCGGCGTCACGCTTGTACGGCACAGTCTCAACGCACGATATATGCGCCAGAACCGCCGGAAACGGGCACGGAACCGACTACTGGCCGCAAAAGCTGATGCTGGAGTGAGTTACGCGGAGATTGCGAACACCGTTGGCCGGGACAAAGTGTGGATTGCAGCCGTGATTCTCGGTGAGGCCAGTGCAAATGAGAGTGAGGCTCACGCGATCGTCGATACACTCGGCCCTGAAGCACCACAAGAGACGATTACCGACCTGCAACTCGCCCCCGAGAAAGGCGACAGCGATCCCACGATCCCGTCAGACCCGATGTTATACCGGCTTTACGAGGTGCCACACGTGTACGGAGACGCAATCAAACAGATTGTTCACGAAGAGTTTGGCGACGGTATTATGTCTGCAATCGATTTTACCTGTCATGTCGACCGCGTTCAACACGAAGACGGTGACCGCGTCCGGATCACCTACGAAGGGAAGTTTCTCCCGTACAGGAAGTGGTGATTTTTGAAGCGCAGACTGAGCGGAAGTGATAACAGATGATATGAAGTGTGACTCTGGAGTCAGAGACTCGAGTAACCCGGCAGATCTCGGATTGGCCGGGGGGTGAACACACCCTCGGACCCTCGCGGTGTGATTGCCACGTCTGGCCTGTACCGTGGTGATAAATTCAACACCTAGTCCAGTCGCCAACTCTCTGGGCTAGCCCCAGAGTCGACTCAAAACAGACGAAATACATATACTCTGGTCGGGAATAACTCTTCGGCGTCTGAGCTACTTCGGCTGCGTATCCTGATTCAACACTCCGTTTCGGGCGAAACATTTGGCAGCCTTGCTGAGTCCCGTATCAGCGAACTCGGGTTCGTCTACACCTAATTCCGGAGCAGTATCAGATGACTTAGACTGGGTTGGCATCTTTCCACCTGGATTTTCCCCAGAGACTGCAGTCGAAGCTTGTACAACTGGGGTAGCGGAGTCATTCTGGGGTGTGGAATGTGGCGGATTCACGGTAGCCGGATCCAATTTCCCCAACTCGGGTTGTGAGTCAGTACTACAGCCGAGCTCTGCGTCTGGTAGAAAACTCGACTCAATCTCGGCCAGCATCGCGTCGGTCTCATCGTCGGGCAATCGGTCAGCGTACGCCTCCTGGAGCAACTCCCGAACGGCGTATCGATACAGCCCCCGACCATCGTGACGGATCAGCCCCGCGCGTCGAAGCAGCCGATTCCGGCTGTACGCGTGCTGTGTATCAGCATCTCCGCCGGCATCAATGTGTGCGGACACTGGCTCACTTTTGTCTTCTCGACGGTAATGGCGGAGCATTACTGTCGGCAGGGCGGGAAGTTCCTCAATACGGGTTCGCAATTCTTCGATCACTGCCTGTCGAGTGCCGAACTTGCCCTCGGTTGTGGGTTCCGTCGGTGAGTCAATCACGCCGTCACGGGACACCAGGTCATCCCGGTCTCGATCCTCCGTCTGTTCGCGTAGTCCGCCGTCAGGTCCCTGTTTTACCCGAGAGACAGACTTCGAGTCCGTCTGGGTATCTTCCGGCTCCGGGTCACGGTCGGTATCGTCGGCGTCGGAGCCGGCAGCTTCACTCGCAGATCCGTCTGCGGTCTCGGCCGGTGACTCAGAATCTGTCCTGTCGGCCGTGGGCGAATCGGTATCCGAGTTCTCGGGAGAATCGACCGCCGACCCGGCGGATGTGGAGTTCTCGCTGTCTGTAGCGCCTGGGGCTGTCTCTGTCTGCCCGGTCACCCTACGGCCGGTCGTCTGTCGGTATGGTGCTTCGGCTTTCCCGAGTAATGCCTGTGCGAACTGATCTGCCATCTGACTCAGATCCTGTGCCTGTTCCAGTTCGTGTTCTAGTTGAGTGATACGCTGGCGCTTTTTATCCAGCTCCTGCTGAAGATCCGCAAGTTGAGATTCCCGACGGGCCTGTTCCTGTGAGAGATCTTCAAGTTCCGTGACGAGGCTCCCGCTGACGCTTTTGAGTTCTGGTCGCTCGACATCTTCGAGCCCTGGAGTCGCCCCTGCGTCGAACGTGTCTTTCCGGTGAAACTGCACCCGTCGGATACGCCCGTCCCAATCAGTCATCATGAAGGCTTCACCGTCAGAGAGATCTTCGACCGCATTGGCGTAATCGGAGCCGAGGATCCGGCTCACTACCGTTGTATCGTTATCCCAGGTAAGCCGGTGCCAGACCAGCCAGTCACACTGGGTGATGAAATCTTTCTTGACATCGGCCGGTCGTTGGCTGATCCCGACGATCCCCAGCCCGTGTTTGCGCCCTCGTTTGCCAACCTTGATCAGCATCTTCCCGGTCTCGTCAAGGCCGCCACCCTCGGGCATGAACTCGTGGCACTCCTCTAAAACCATCAAAAACGGTTTCCGGAGTTTCTTTTCTTTGGCAAACAGATGTCGTGTGGTCTCCAAGAGAAGGTCTTTAGCCGCCCCCTCCTCAATATAGCCTGATAAATCCAGGATGATTGGGACATTCTGCTCGAGCGCGAGCGTGGCGAGTTTCTCCGCGTGTTCCGGTGAGACGACGATATCACACTCGTCATCGGCGCCGGCATGGAGAACCTCGTACTCCTCTTTCAGCCCGTAATACTCTCCTTCCAGGTCGACCACGAGACAGGGGTTTCCGTTCTCCAGCAGACGTTCAATCACGACCGAGACCGTGTTGGAGTTGTGAACGAACACACCGTCAGCGATAAAGTTGTCATTGTGACGCACATCGAGATCATACACCTGTGCTTCACAATTGAGCGGCTCTATCGAGACCACCTGCTGCCACTGTATTCCTGCCTGACCGAACGCCTCAGCGTGCCCCCCGATATCTCGCTGGGCCACGAGCCGATTGTACGTCGCTCGGTCGAGAGCCTGCTCGGGTTCTGTCCGGGACGGGGATTTCGAACTCCCGAGTTCCCCGAGAGCCGCGTCAGCTGGTTCAGCTCGCATTCCGCCATCAGTGAGTGTCGAATGGCCGGGGGCTGAACCCGGTCCAGTTTCGTCTTCGATCAGTTCTTTCCCGTTCGGAATCATGTCGGCGGTGTCACGCTGCTGTGTCGCGGACTTGTCGAGTTGCTCAGCGAGCCGAGACAGGAGTTGACACGCTCCGTCTCCCACGGGTTCGATCACGTCCCTGAACCGGCTCACACGGTCATTCGGGACCGTGATTGCGACGACGGACTCATCCTCACGAGAGCGACCTGTGTCACTGTCAGGTGCGGTTCGCACCGGGATGGCGAACTGCCGGAGGAGTTCACGGATACCAGCCGCGACTCCCGATCGAACGGGGGCAAACGCGGCGCGTCCGGTCACGTGTGTGCCACTCCCATCGAAAAGGCCCGAGAGGAGGCCAGCCCGAAATCGTGCAGGCGTGTCGAACACCCAGTCTGGCATTTCCCAGTCGTCATTTTCGGGGGAAAACACCGTATCGAGAAATCTCGCGAGCGAACAGTCTTGCTTGAGCGCTACTCCATCGCGCACGCGGTAGGTCCTATCAGAGAGACGCGACAGGACGGCTTGGCTTTCGGAAGGGATCTGAATAGTTCCAGAATTGTTAGACGAACCGGTTGCGAGAAATATCCCAATCTCCCAGCCGACACAGAATCTCATCTGCAGACTGTGACCGTCTGCGGAGTTGGCTCTTTCAGCACTCACGGGTCTGGATTCACTCACAGACGCGCCCGAAGGATCCGTCAGATACGCTGAGATGTCGATTTCACGGACAGATTCCGTGCTCGGGAGTTTTCTGGCAGCGGGCATCCACACGCCGGGCTCAATCTCGTCGCCGCGGATCGACTCGATTGTGTGTCCCTCGGCCGTGAGAAAGCTATGATCTTCCGTCCCGACGAGCTGTGTCCCGTCTTCCAGCGTGATCTCGAGCAGTCGCTCGTCAGCGTGTTCGATCTGCTTTCGGACTGTCTTGTACTCTGGGTCGTACGTGTCCGGATTCAACGATAACACGCTGTCACCGCGTGTTACGTCCTCTATCGGACGCCGCCCCGACTCGGTATACACGGGTGTCCCCTCGCGAATGCTCTTGCCGCCGCCGGACTTCCCCGTCACGAATCCGCGCCCTGTCAGCAGGTCCACGACTGGAAGCTCGACCGACTCCCCAGGATCATCGCTAGAAGCCCCGGCTCGCCCGTCGCTCACGTCCGCGACGTGGATGGCTTCATCGGACATATATCTGAACCCTGCCTCCGACCCTACATAGAGCTTCGCCCATGTCTGACAGACGGCATACAGGTTTGCCCAGAAACGAACCAGATCCCGCCACGTGGGTCACGGTGATGAGAATCATGTCGCGAGCGCGCCCAGCAGGCCACAAGCAGTTGGTGAAGTCTCTCAGGGTCACTCCGAGGCACTCAGCTTTGCTCCGCCTGTAGAGATGAACTTCTGAAGTGGTACTGGCGACGGGACTGAACCGTGCCGTGTTCTTGCCCGAACAAGCCACAATCGGAGGTCGGAGGTGAGCAGGCGAGACTATTCTGACGGAGTGAATTCTGCCAGCGAGGACTGTCCATCCGGTTCCGTTTTTTCGGCGTCGGTGGCAGTCGGTTCGCGGCCAACCCAGTCAGTGAGCCTCTCCCCATCGCCCCCAGTGGCGGTGAGATCGGCCGAATCGAAGCCCTCAAGAGTCGCCTGATCGTCGCCTGCAAAATCGAGATTTGAGACTCGAACCCCGAGTTTTCGAATCTCGGCGGTTTCGAATTCCTCGAGCAGTCCTAAGGCGACTTGTTCGAGAAGGTCTGGGTCATCGACTGGACCCGAAAGCGACTCGGCGCGTGTGTTGACATCGAATGGTGGGGCGACAGCTTTGATTCCGATAGTGCGGTACAGAGCCCCGCGAGACCGGGCGCGGTCAGCCACATCGGCCGCCAGCGCACGGATTTTTTGTCGCTTCGCCGTCTGGTCGACTGTCGACCCGGCGAAGGCTGACTCCCGGGAGAGGCTCTTGGGGAGTCCGGCGGGAGTCACCTCTCTCGTATCCTCGCCGCGGGCCCGCGAGCGGAGTTGTGGGCCACGCTCACCGAATCGCGTCTCAAGTGTCGCGACATCAGCCGACGCGAGCTCTCTGACGGTCGCAATCCCACACTCGTCGAGTTCCCGGGCAGTAACCGGGCCGATTCCGTGGATCGTCTCGACTGGGAGTGGGTCGAGAAACTCCTGGACACGCCCCGGCGGAATCATCACCAGTCCGTCTGGCTTGTCGTAATCGGAGGCGATTTTCGCGGTCGACATGTCTGGGGCGACACCGACACTGGCGGGAACACCCGCCTCTCGACGGATCCGCTGTTTCACATGTCTCGCGAACCCTTCAGCGATGGATCGCCGCTGACCCGGACCGGTCGCCCGGCTGGCCTCATCGAGTCGATCCCATGCCGTCCGCTCTGTGAGATCCAGATATGCCTCGTCAATACTCACTTCTCTGACGGTTTCTGCACAGTCGTGGAGGACAGCTTTGACCTCGGTAGCCACGGATTTGTACAACTCCATATCAACAGGTCGGTAATATCCCGTGTCTAAGGAATCCGGGGTCTCTGGATCCGACGTGTCTACATCTTCCATCCGCGGCAGTAGTTCGAGTGCCTCGGAGATAGGTTGAGCGCTCTCGACGCCGGCTTCTCGCGCTTCGTAGCTGGCCGTGGCGACGGCCCCGTGTGTTGCCGCTGACTCGTATCCCATCCCCACAACGAGAGGTTCCCCTCGCAGGGACGGGTCTCGACGGCGCTCACAGGAGGCATAAAAACAATCCATATCGACGTGAGCGACAATTCTGTTGTCGGGGGCGGCCTCTGTTCCGGGAAGTGTCCCGCCGTCCATACAGGAATATCAGATTCCGATTGCATTTAATCTTCGCCGACCGAAATGAATCTGGTCTCTAAGCGAGATGTCACCAGTCACGCCTGTAGCCAGAGCAGAATAAAGTGCTCTGTTGAATAGCGGTTGTTGAGACCCGGTCTATCAACACCGACTTTGAGACCATGCGGCTCATCAGCTCACGAGCCGATTCATATCCACCTTGTCCACACAATCACCGCTATTCAACAGAGCAGGATAAAGCAGTGTACAGTAGAGTACGGTCTAGCTTACTTCAGTCGTTCTTGGAGGAATGACGGGTGAGCTGCCGAGACACCCTGGACCCGGAGGATTTTTGACTCGATTACGCTCCCGAGTTCGTCGCCGTCACTCGCTCGAATCTCTGCCATATGAGTGTGATCTCCAGAAGAAGTGAACAACTCTTCAACGGATTGCAGTGCTTTCAGTTCACGCGTGGCTTCAATGTATTTTCCACTTTCAACATCGATCCCAACAAGGGCAATCGATTGAGAGGAGAGTTTTTTCGGGTCAATGTCGGCTGAATACCCAACGATGACACCTTCATCTTCGAGTTTATGGATATATTTTCGAACAGTGGGTTTAGACACTTCAGCCTGATCAGCAATCTCAGCGTAGGTGGCCTGTGCGTCCTCCTCCAACACCGAGAGTATCCGTTCTTCTGTCGTAGCTGCGCTCATATACATATAGTTTCGGGTCAAACGAAAAATACCTTGCGAAGCTGAAAACCATTTCTCGTGACAACAGAACACGAGTCAGACAGTCACGATGTAACCACTCTGTGGAGTTAGTCCTGAATTCCCGGAGGCAACGAAATCAGTCTCAGCCCCGAACCACAGAAGTCAGCCAAACTGGGGAAATCGAGCGATTTCTCTGGGGGAGTAGTTACTCGTGCTTGCTCAAGAAGCGGTCGTACGAGCGCTCCCACTCGTAATCGTCGTCGAAGTACCGCTCGGCGAGCGGAGTTTCGGGCATCTCACCGATTGCGCGCTTTTCTTGCCCGTAGGACGGCCGAGAGTCATCGACGTAGAATCGGCCGGTCAGAACCTCTCCCTCGGAAAGACGGTCTTCAGCCGTCATCATCGCTTCTTGTGCCTCCGGACGGTCACGGGGGTCAAAGTCGTAGTCGTCGGAATCGTTGATGTCGATATACGGGACGTACTGTTTGGCGTCTTTGTTCCAGGTCGGACACTGAGTGAGGAAGTCAATGTGAGCGAATCCATCGTGTTCGATTGCCTCCACGATGATCTTTTTCGCCTGGTTCGGGTTCACTGCTGCAGTCCGTGCCACGTAGGAGGCGCCGGCTGTCAGCGCCTGCGAGAGCGGTCGGATTGGGTCTGTCGCGCTCCCGTGTGGCTGCGTCTTGGATTTGTGGCCTTTCGGGCTGGTTGGCGACGTTTGTCCTTTGGTGAGCCCGAAAATCTCGTTGTTGAACACAATATACGTCATATCATGGTTTTCCCGAGCGGTGTGTGTGAAGTGGTTCCCACCAATCCCGTAGCCGTCACCGTCGCCGCCGGCAGCGATGACCTCCAGGCCAGGGTTGGTAGTTTTCGCCGCTCTGGCGACGGGCAGTGAGCGCCCGTGAATGGTGTGGAAGCCGTAGCTATCGAGATAGCTGTTGAGTTTGCCAGAACAGCCAATCCCCGTCACGAGTAGCGTCTCCTCGGGGGTTCGCCCGGCTTCTGGGAGCGCCTGTTTCAGCGACTTCAACACGCCGAAGTCACCACACCCCGGACACCACGTCGGTTGTGGCTCGACACCGGGGGTGTATTCGGTTCGTTCAATCTCGCGATCCTCGCCAATTGCTGAAAACGTACTCATTGTTTAATCACCTGCTGCTGGGACGAACGTCGTTTCGGGACCGCTCACGCTCCCGCCGTTGAGCAGCGCTTCCTCGAATCCCTCGACGATATCTGCGGGTTCGAATGGATTCCCGTTGTACTTCAGGAGGCTCGATAATTTCTCGCCGTATTGGCCGAGTTCTTTCTGTACGAGCCCGCGGAACTGTCCGGACGCATTCATCTCGACGACGAGCACCTCGTCAACATCTTCGATGAACTCTGTCACCTCTTGTCGGGGGAACGGCGCCATATCTGACACGCCGAGCGACCGGACACTGTAGCCGGCGTCCAGAAGTCGGTCAGTCGCCTCCTCGACACTACCCTGTTGACTTCCGAACGTGAGGATCCCGTAATCGGCCGTTTCGGGGCCAGTGTAGGATTGATTACTCTCCGTGTCTAGATCAGCTCTGATGGCCTCGAGCTTCTCCATCCGACTGTTGACCTGTGTGACGCGATTGTGAGCGTCTTCACTAATATGGCCGACTTCGTTGTGCTCGTTGCCCGTCGCGAGGAATCGGCCACCCTTCTGTCCGGGGATTGATCGCGGGCTGACGCCGTCTTCGCCGTTGTGAGCGAATCGCTTGAATTTCCCCGAGTCGCCGTGTGGCGCGTCTTCGAGCGCTGTCTCATCCAGCGTAGCGCCCAGGTCCGGGTTCGGCTCCCGGTCGAAGTGACTTTTGGGAACACTCGTCAGTTCGCCGCCGAGTTTCTGGTCGTACAAGAGAATACTCGGGATCTGGTACTCGTAGGCCAGTCGGAATGCCGTCCGAGTCTGTTCGTAAGCCTCCTCGGCAGTTGCCGGCGCGAGGACAACTCGGTGAGAGTCCCCCTGTGAGGTGTACAGGACGTGTTCGAGATCGGCCTGCTCGGGTTTGGTAGGCATCCCAGTGGAGGGTCCAGCCCGCATCGCCTCTATGAGTACCACCGGAGTCTCTGTCATCTCTGCGAGTCCGAGCGGTTCAGACATGAGCGCGAAGCCGCCACCAGACGACCCTGACATTGCCTTCGCACCCGCGTGTGAAGCGCCCAACGCCAGCGCGGCAGCAGCAATCTCGTCTTCCACCTGCTCGGAGATTCCGCCCAACTCCGGGAGATTTTGTGACATGATCGTGAACACTTCCGTCCACGGCGTCATCGGATACCCTGCGATGAACCGACAACCTTCGTCGATGGCGCCGTACGCGATTGCATCAGACCCAGACATAAGGAGCTGTTTCCCGTCGTGTTGCCCACTCGGGACAGTCACGTCCGCCGCCGTTGTGTCGTGATCGTCGACGATCATATCATATGCCGTCTGAAGAATCTCGAGATTGGACTCCAAGATCTTCTTTGGCATTGCATCTCGCATGAGTTCTTCAACGTACTCGAGATCGAACCCGGTCAGTGCGCATGTCACACCGACACCGGCGGTGTTGCGCATTACCTCGCGTCCCTGGTCGCGGGCCAGTTCGCGAAGATCGAGCGGATACACGTGCCAGTCATTTCTGGCGACACGCTCTTCGAAGTCAGGGATCTTCTCCGTCTCAAGAAGCCCCTCATCGTAGACGATCACCCCACCCTCACGGAGGTCGTCCAGATTCTCCGAGAGCGGCTTGATCTGTTCGTCACCGTAGTATGCGTCCTCTTGGGTGTTGCGGGCAAACGAATCCCCCAGCGCTAGCAGGAAATTGTACCCATCACCGCGTGAACGGACGGGATCTGAGGAAGCTCGTATCTCCGTGTATGTGTGGCCTCCCCGGATCCGCGACGGATAGTGTCTGTGCGTGAATACGTTCAGCCCTGATCGCATGAGGGCCTTCGCGAAGTTCTGGCTCGTCGAAGCGATCCCGTCGCCGGATCCCCCCGCGATACGCCAGATGAGTTCGTTATCAGTCATATATAATTCGTGGCCCACAACGGACCCTCCTCAGGTAATTAAGCCCGACTCATAATATGGCTTGTCATAGATTCTCAAAGAACGTTCCTGAAGGTTTTGTTCTCCAGGCTGGCCAAGCCGGGTAGCTCGGGCGTCAGCTCCCCCCGAGATTCGTAAGCGTGTGAGTGGCCGTGGCAAGCGACCAGTCTCGTGCAGTGAGCGTCACCGCTGGGCGAGTTGAACCGACTGTCACCCCTCACATTGGAGGCCCGCTGACAGTCATCCCGTCAGGCCGACACAGATGGCCTGACTGAACACACTATTTTCGACTTCTGGAGTGCGACAGTGGAGCCACGTCCTCCCACAGCGCAAGCCGCAGGCGTCCATGCTGGTCCCGCTGTGACTCCGAGTTGGCACACGCCCTCAGTCGGAACTACTGATGCAGTGGCTCAGCCGCTCATCTGCGAGAGCGACCAGAAGCTTCCGGCCGATACTGACCGGACAGACTGTGTCGAGATGGATCTGTAGTATTCGCCGGATTCACACTGCGCGGCCCTGTCACGGGATACTCGCACGGTCTCTCTCGAGGAGTAGAATAGAGTAGAGCGGAGTCGAGTCTGACCGAGGAGTCACTGACTGTCAGGACTGCCCGATGGACGGTCAAATATGATTCGGCCCGGGGTCGAGTCCCGAGGGACTCGGCTTTAGTTTGTCTGTGGACTGAAAAGGCAGTTACTGGTTGTGAGGACTCGACGGATGATAATCAGTGTCGTATTCACCGGGGGAGTCATCGATCCGGTCAGGATTAATCCGCCCGTTGAGAATCGAGAAATCCAGGATGATACAGTGAAGCATCGCTTCGACGACAGGGACGGCGCGAGGCGGGAGTGAGGGGTCGTGCCGGCCGACGACGTGAACCTGCTTTTGTTCACCGGTCTCCCAATCGACAGTCGTCTGCTCGGCCGGGATTGAGGTTGGCGCGTGCCAGGTCGCTTCACCGGTGATTGGCTCTCCGGTAGTAATCCCGCCCTGCGTCCCACCGTGATCATTTCCGACAGGGACCGGATCGCCTTCCTCGGCGACGGTATCCGGGCGCGTGGTGCCGTCTTCGAAGGCCCAGTCTTCGTTGCGGGTTTTCCCTGCAACAGATGCTGCATCCGTCCCCAAGCCCATCTCGAAAGAGGTAGTAGCAGGAATGGCAAACATCGCTTGCGCGAGTCGAGCCGGGAAACTGTCGAACCGCGGCTCTCCAAGTCCGCGAGGAACCCCGTGAGCTTCGAAATGAATAGTTCCGCCGACGGAGTCACCCTGTGCTTGGAAGTTTTCGAGGAGTTCATGCATCTTTTCGGCCGTCTCCGGGTGCGCACATCTGACTTCGTTTTCCTCGCTGTGTTCGAGCATCTCCTCGAAACTCACTTCAGGCGCCTCGATATTGTGAAGCTGATTCACGTGGGCTTTCACTCGGACGCCCAGGGGCGACTGCTCAAGCACCTGTTTCGCAACTGCACCGGCAGCCACCCAATTCAGCGTTTCTCGCGCCGATGACCGCCCGCCGCCACCCCAGTTTCGCGTCCCGAATTTCGACGAATAAGTGTAATCGCCGTGAGACGGCCGCGGTGCCGTGACGAAGGGTTCGTACTTTCCGGAACGGGCGTCTTTGTTCTGAATTGTCATTCCGACTGGTGTGCCGGTGGTGTATCCGTCTTGGAGTCCGGAGTTGATCGTCACAGAGTCGGGCTCGTTTCGTGATGTCGTGATCATCGACTGGCCGGGTTTCCGCCGGTCCATCTCTACTTGTATATCCTCCTCAGAGAGTTCAACGCCCGCGGGAACCCCTGACACTGTGACACCCATCGCCGGGCCATGACTTTCTCCGTATGTCGTCAGTTGGAATAGCTGACCGAATCGATTCCCGTTCATTATAGACTACTGAGTGGGCCGGGCATAAATCAGTTCCAGTCTTCGAAGAGATGTCTCGAAACTCAAGACACTATGTGACCTGCGAGAGTCAAATGGTGGTTCGGGACTCGAGAGTCTCTCCTGGGCTCACAGGACAAGACGGGATTTCGTCTATCGGTGGAGAACCCCAGTGTTTCCCCGAGTCTCAACCAGATCGGCACCGACATCATCGGCAAGTCGCGAGGCGAGTTCATCTGTTGAACCTTCTGACCGCGCTGCGCGAAGGAATTTCACCTTCACTAGATCCCGATTCGACAGTTGCCCATCGAGTTCCTCTACCACCGCATCAGGTCCCTTCTTGCCTACCCACACAGTGACATCAAGATCGTGAGCCTTCGCCCGAAGATCCTCATTAACCATATCCACCGAACTCCACGACGAGGCTTGAAACTTGGCCTCTGTCGATCCAGAGTCTTTGCTCCGTGTCTGGCCCGGGCGGTAACACGTTCACCTGATACGACAGCAACTGTTCGAGTAGGCCACGTTTACAGATTGCATAGATCGAGTGTCTCAAGGCGTGATCCGGGACTCGTCTGAGTGGTTAGGCTTCCGGATCAAACGGCGTGGAGATCAGTCGGTCGTAGAACAATTTCGAGACTCAACCCGGATCGTGCACCGCGGCCGTCTCAGACGCAATATCAGGATGATACGACCCCGATGACTGGTATCGCGACAACGATTACTGATACTGCCGGACAGGGGTACGCGGATAGCGAGTGGCTGTTATGGCCGGAACTCGGTTGAAACACCCGCACGAAACCTATGATTCATCAACTTATGGCTGACAGTGTGATACGACGGATCTATAACCACACTGTAACTTTGTGCTGACAAATCCGGTTAGCCAGCCGTGTGTCAAAACTGGATAGTTTCCTGTACGATGAGTTGATCAGGTGAAGTCCCTCGGGGACAAGCCTCGAGGCTTCACCGTGTTGTCCGTGCCGTCCAGAAACGGACGGACGCAGGCGACTGTCAGTCCCCTCGAGCTCCCGCGTTTGCGGTCGGCTGGAATTCACACCCCAACACTCGCTGTGTCCGTGGAGGTCGCTCCACCACGACCCGACAA